>JAVLFO010000195.1:0-5836 GCA_046052805.1 Aquabacterium sp.
GGTGGCTTCTCATCGGGCGGCGGCGGCAATTTCGGGGGCGGCGGCGCCTCCGGCAACTGGTGAGCGGGGCGACATGAACACACTCCAACGCTGGGCCGCACACCTTTGGCTGGACGCGGGCGACGCCCAACGGCGCTTGACGCCATCGGGGCTGACCCGACTCGAACAAGCCGTTGCCGCCAGCGAGGCCCGGCATCTGGGCGAGCTGCGCCTGTGCGTGGAAGGCGGCCTGCCCTGGTCACACCTGCGCGAGGGCTGCACGCCGCGCGAACGCGCGATCGAGCTGTTCAGCCAATTGCGGGTGTGGGACACGGCGCACAACAACGGCGTGCTCATCTACCTGCTGCTGGCCGAGCGCCGCATCGAAATCCTGGCCGACCGAGGCCTGAGCCAGCACGCCTCACCCGAGGTGTGGCAAGCCATGGCGCAAAGCCTGAGCAACGCACTGCAAAACGGCCAGTTTGAAGCCGGCCTGATGCGGGCCATCCACGATGTCGGCGCTTTGCTGCGCTGCCACTTTCCGACAGGACCGGGTCACCGCAACGCCAACGAATTGCCCAATGCGGTTGTGCTGATTTGATGCGTTCAAGTGGCGTGAAAGTCGCGCAACAATAGGCACCGACACCACCCACTGAGCCCCATCAGCGCATGAGCACCCCCATGAAGCTGGCCGAGATCGAGGTTTTTTTCAGCACCTTGCAGGCCGCCAACCCCGAGCCCAAAACCGAGCTTGAATACAGCAGCCCTTTTGAGCTGTTGAGCGCCGTGCTGCTGTCGGCGCAAGCCACCGACGTGGGCGTCAACAAGGCCACGCGCAAGCTCTTTCCGGTGGCCAACACGCCGGCGCAAATCCTGGCGCTGGGCCTGGAGGGCTTGAGCGAGTACATCAAGACCATCGGGCTGTACAAAAGCAAGGCCAAGCACCTGATCGCCACTTGCCAGATCTTGGTGGACCAGCATGGTGGCGAAGTGCCCCACTCACGCGAGGCGCTGGAAGCGCTGCCTGGGGTCGGGCGCAAAACCGCCAATGTGGTGCTGAACGTCGCGTTTGGCGAGCCCACCATGGCGGTCGACACGCACATCTTCAGGCTGGGCAACCGCACGGGCTTGGCCGTGGGCAAGACGCCGCTGGCCGTTGAGCAAAAACTGCTCAAGCGCATTCCCAAGGCCTACATGCTGCACGCCCACCACTGGCTGATCTTGCACGGGCGCTACGTGTGCCAGGCACGCAAGCCTCGGTGCTGGGAATGCAACGTGAGCGAGCCCTGCCACTTCAAGCCCAAGACTGCTGCCCCAGACTGACGCGACGAAGGCAAGCCCTCACCGGCTTTGGCGGCGACGCACCACCCAAACCACGCCCAAGGCGCCGACCAAGGCCAAGCCGCTGGTGCTGGGCTCTGGCACCGCCGGCGTCACCGACGCGGCAAAGGCATTGCCCAAGGCCTGGTGCACAAAGCCGCTGGGGTGAACGGCGTCGAACAAGAAATGCTTGGCAGGGTCTGTGCACAAGGTGCCGCCGGTGGCCGCACCCGTGTATGCGCCCGTCCAGCAAGCCGTGTTCAAGCTGCCACCGTTGGCCACGATGTCGCTGCGCACACCACCCAAGAAAGCGTTGGTGTCAAACGAATGGATGCTGATGTCGCTGTACTTGAGTGTGCCCAGCGCAGAAGCCAAGCCGGCGTTGAAGCTGGCCGTCATGTACGACAACTGCTGCTGCGTGGCCGCTGGTGCGTTGGCCCCATTGAGCGTGTAGGTGAAGTCGGCCAGCGTGGGCACAAAGAAGCTGCGCGCACCGGCTGCGTACAGCGTGGCCACTTCGGTGGTGATGTTGATGATCGCGGTTTTGGCCGCCGTGGTGACGGCGTCGGCGGTGCCCACCGTCAAAGCCCCCAAAAAGTCATTGCCGCCGCCCCACACCATGTACAGGGCGTTGGCGTCGAGCTTGTTGCCGCCGGCTGCGGCGATGTAGCTGCTGACTTGACCCTTCATGCCGGTGCCGGCCAGCGAGGTGATGCCACCCTTGAGCGCA
This sequence comes from Aquabacterium sp., assembly GCA_046052805.1. Classification (GTDB taxonomy): domain Bacteria; phylum Pseudomonadota; class Gammaproteobacteria; order Burkholderiales; family Burkholderiaceae_C; genus Aquabacterium. The sequence continues at coordinate 2,030 of JAVLFO010000195.1, forward strand.
AACTGGTTGTCCAGGCCGGTCAGCGCGCCGCCATAGGCGTGGTCATCGATGGCGATGCCCAAGGCACCCGCCATCACATCGGCGGCCACATGGCCGTTGGTGAAGGTGCCGAATTGGTAAGGCGCGGCAGGCAGGTAGCCGCCCAAGGTGCGGGCCACGTTGCCGTTGTCAGACAGGCTGTCGCCGAAAACAACCAACTGGCTGTAGGCCTGGGCCGAGGTGGCGGCCAAAGAGGCCATCAAAGCAAGGCTGGCGGACGCAACGGCGCGACGCAAAGACAGGTTCACGGTCATGAAAAAGGCTCCCGACACTTTTCTGGATGATGAAAATCGGAACCATATCACCGCGCCATGGGCTCGCGCGTTGCGCAAGCACCCCCATCGGGAGGAGCCTTGCTGACCTGCGCCCGCGTCTGCGTGGCAGCGGCATCAACGCAGCGCGTCTTGCACCAAGGGGTAGCGCAAATGCAGGCGCAGCTCGGCCTTCAAGCGCTGGTTGAGCAGGCGACGAGACTCGCTCATGAACGACACCTGCATGGGCGACAAGGTGGCGCGTGCCTCGGCCATCGACAGGCGCGGCACGCGTGGCAAACCGCTGAGGTCGGCCACCACATCGAGGTAGTCGCCCATCAGGAGGTCGGTGTCGTCCACGGCATGCACCACACGCAGGGGCTTGCCGCGCCACAAAGCAGCCACGCAGGCTCGACCCAGGTCGTCGGCATGGACGTGGTTGGTGAACACGTCTTCGATGGGCAACAAAGCGGGGCTGCCGCGTTTCACGCGCTCACGGGGGTCGCCGCCCAAACGGTCAAGGGCGTAGATGCCTGGGATGCGCAAGATGCTGGCGCGGGTGCCCATGCGCACAGCCTGCTTGCGCCCCCACCAGCGCACATGGGCCTCGGCATCGACGCGCCGGCGCGCGCGGTCGGTGGTGGGCGCCACCGTGCGGGTCTCGTCAAACAAAGCACCTCGGGCATCGCCATACACGCCGGTGGTGCTGCCGTAGACCAACGCGTCCACGTGGCCGCGGCGGGCCAGTACCTGCAGCAGGCGTGCCGTGCGCGGGTCGGTGCCGCCACTGCCGGGTGGTGGGGCCAGGTGCAGCACGCGGGTGGCCAAGCCAGCCAGCCTGTGCAGGGTCGATGCGTCGTCCAGATTGCCCACCAAGGGGACCAGGCCCAAGGCGCGAAGTTCATCGGCACGGGTGGGCTGTGAGGTCAAGGCCAGCACACGGCAACGCGGCAACAAACCCCGCGCGGCCCTCACGCCCACATCGCCACAGCCCACGATCAGCACGCGGCTTTGACGAAATCGGGCATGACGGCTGGGCTGGGGATAGAACATGGCAGGGTCTGAGCGAAAATCCAGCCTTTGATTCTGAGGCCTGCCGACGCCACGGGTGCGCGGGCCGACATTGCACGAGGTTGTGTTCATGAGCTTTGCCGTCTCCATCCAGCCCAGCGGCCGCCAATTCACCATGCGCCGCGACGACACGGTGCTGAGTGCCGCCCTGAGCGAAGGCATCGGCCTGCCCTACGGCTGCAAAGATGGCGCCTGCGGCTCGTGCAAATGCAAGTTGATCCAGGGCCGCGTGATCCACGGCGCCCACCAGGCCAAGGCCCTGAGCGCCGATGAAGAGGCTGCGGGCTACCTGCTGACCTGCTGCGCCACACCGCAAACCGATTTGGTGATCGAGGCCCGGCAAGTGGTGGGTTTGGGCGACCACCCCATCGTCAAGATGCCCACCCGCGTGACCAGCCTCACCCGTGTCGCACCCGATGTGATGGTGCTGCGCCTGCAACTGCCCGCCAACAACAGCTTTGGCTTCAAAGCGGGCCAGTACATTGAGTTCATCCTCAAAGACGGACAACGCCGCAGCTACTCGATGGCCAACGCGCCACACGCGGTCAAGGCCGCTGGCCCCGATGGCATCGAGCTGCACATCCGCCACATGGTGGGCGGCCTGTTCACCGACCAAGTTTTCAGCACCCTCAAGGTGAAAGACATCTTGCGCGTCGAGGGGCCCTTCGGCACCTTCTTCTTGCGCGAAGACAGCGACAAGCGCATCGTGCTGCTGGGCTCGGGCACGGGCTTTGCCCCGCTCAAAGCCATCATCGAGCACATGCGCCACGCAGACATTGCACGCCCCACCACGCTGTACTGGGGCTGCCGCACGCGTGCCGATCTCTACATGCACGCATGGGCCGAGCAGCAAGCCGCAGAGCTGCCGTGGCTGCGCTATGTGCCAGTGTTGTCAGAGGCCTTGCCCAGTGACGCGTGGCAAGGCCGCACCGGCTTTGTCCACCAAGCCGTGTTGGCAGATGTGCCCGACCTCACCGACCACGAGGTCTATGCCTGCGGTGCGCCCATCGTGGTGCAATCGGCCCGGGCCGACTTCACGGCGCAAGCGGGCTTGCCCGACGAGTTTTTCTACGCAGACGCATTCACCAGCGAAGCCGACAAGCACGGCGACTGAAGCCACTTTGCGTTCCCTCACCCTCGACTGAAAGACCTCGCCATGTCCTACGACACGAACAACGTTTTCGCCAAGATCCTGCGTGGCGAGATCCCCTGCTTCAAGCTGTTTGAGGACGCGCACACGCTGGCCTTCATGGACATCATGCCGCAGACCGAAGGCCATGCCCTGGTCATCCCGAAAGAGGCCGCCACGACGCTGTTCGAGCTGTCTGACGAGGCCGCTGCGGCGGTGATGCGCACCGTGCGCAAAGTGGGTCTGGCACAAAAGGCGGCGCTGGGCGCGCAAGGCGTGGTGCTGATGCAGCTCAACGGCGAGGCCGCCGGCCAGACCGTGCCGCACTTCCACGTGCACGTGATCCCGGGCTCGATTGCCGATCTGCGCAAGCCACACGCCAGCACCACGGGCGACATGGGACAGATCAAGGCCTTGGCAGAAAAAATCGCGGCCGCCGTTCAGGCCTGAGCCACGGGGCCGTGAGTCCAGGGGCCACTGCGGCCCTCAAACCCCCAGGTAAGCCGCCTGCACCTGCGGGTTGCCCAGCAGCTCAGAGGCCGCACCTTGCAGCACCACCTCGCCCGAGTCCAGCACATAGGCGCGGTCGGCCATCTGCAAGGCGCGCTGGGCGTTTTGCTCGACCAGCAACACCGTCACGCCTTGCTGAGACACCTCACGGATCACCTCGAAAATCAGGTCGACCATGATGGGGGCCAGGCCCATAGAAGGCTCATCGAGCAACAACAGCTTGGGGCGAGCCAACAAGGCGCGGCCCATGGCCAGCATCTGCTGCTCACCGCCTGACAAGGTGCCTGCCAGCTGCTTGTGACGCTCTTTCAAGCGCGGGAAGCGCTGATAGACCGCGGCGATGTCGGACTCGATCTGGGCGTCCTTGCGCAAGTAAGCCCCCATGCGCAGGTTCTCGTCGATGGTCATGCGCGTGAAGATGCCGCGGCCTTCGGGCACCATCACCAGGCCTTGCGCCACCAGGTCCCAAGCGCCCTGCCCCCGGATGGGCTGCCCCAGGTAGCGCACCTCGCCCGCGCTGGGCGAGAGCAAGCCGCAAATGGCCTTGAGCGTAGTCGTTTTGCCCGCGCCATTGGCGCCGATCAAGCTGACCAGCTCCCCCTCGAACAGATCGAGGCTAAGTGCCTTGACCGCTTGGATGCCGCCATACGACACGCTCAGGTCGCGCACCGACAACAATGGGGTCTGGGCCAATGACCTGGGGCTGGCGCTGTGGAAAGTGGCTGCGTTCATGGGCGCGTGGGTTCAGTTCGTGGGCTGGTGCGATGCGCCCAGGTAGGCAGCGATCACCGCAGGGTCGCGTTGCAC
>JAVLFO010000196.1:0-7313 GCA_046052805.1 Aquabacterium sp.
ACTCACTTCCGTGAAGGTTGCCAGCGTGCCTGAGCCATCGACCCTGGCACTTCTGGGGCTGGGCATGGTTGGCATTGGCTGCGTCTCTCGCCGCCGCAGCCAACAAGCCCAACGAGCCGCTTGAATCAAGCGCCCAGCTCAGCCCGCATCGCGTCAATGACGTCTTTGTAGTTGGGCTGACCAAAGATGGCGCTACCGGCCACGAAGGTGTCGGCACCGGCGTCGGCAATGCGGCGGATGTTGTCGACCTTGACGCCACCGTCGATTTCCAGGCGGATGTCTCGGCCCGATGCGTCAATGACCTTGCGCACTTTCTCGGCCTTGCGCAGGGTGCTGTCGATGAAGCTCTGGCCGCCAAAGCCGGGGTTCACGCTCATCAGCAGCACCACATCAACCTTGTCGATCACCCATTCCAGCACATCAATGGGCATGGCAGGGTTGAACACCAAGCCCGCTTGCACGCCCTCGGACTTGATGAGCTGCAAGGTGCGGTCCACATGCAAAGAGGCATCGGGGTGGAAGGTGATGATGTCGGCACCGGCCTTGGCAAACGCCACGGCCAAGGCGTCAACGGGTTGCACCATCAGGTGCACGTCGATGGGCACTTTGGTGCCATCGGCCTTGACGCTGTGCTTGCGCAGCGCCTGGCAAATCATCGGCCCAAAGGTCAGGTTGGGCACGTAATGGTTGTCCATCACGTCAAAGTGGATCCAGTCGGCACCCGCGTCGATCACGTTGCGAACTTCGTCGCCCAGGCGGGCGAAATCGGCGGACAAGATGCTGGGGGCAATGCGGAACGTGCGCGACATGGGGGCCTTCAATCAAGCGACAAGGCCGCCATTGTAGAAAACCGCGGCCGCACCGGGCAACGGCTTTCCACAAAGCCTCACATCAGGCCTCTCATCGGGCCTCAGTAACCGGCCGTGCTTTGCGCCAGCAACCAAGGCAGGCCCATGTGCTTGCGCTGGCGGGCCACACAGGTGCGGCTCACGGTGGCGTCGTTCACCGACTTGTCCACGGCGTAAGCCACCCACTCGGCGTAGCCATCGGTCAGCTCGAGCGTCGAATAGCCCTGCTGGTTGCTGTTGAAGTACTGGATGTGCGGGTTGTTGACGCGCACGGCCGGAGCCGCCAGACCTTGCATCACCAGCGTGCGCTGTTGCGCATTGAGCTTGGCGCCCAGCATCTCGCCCAGGTTGGACGAGGTCACCGCCGGCGTCATGAACTCGGCGCCCAGGTAGTTGCCAAAGTCCAGCGGGTTGAGGTTGCCGGAGTTGTGCTTGATGTTGCTGGCCATGTAGGTGTGCAGGTCGCCCGTCACGACCAAGAAGTTGCTGACCTTGGCGTCGCGCAGCGCGGTGCTGAGCAGGTTGCGCTCGGCGTTGTAGCCGTCCCAGGCATCCACATCCAACGGGGCCACTTGCGCGCCCAAGAAGGTCAAGGCCAGGCGGCCAAAGAAGGTCTGGTTGCCCATAAGCTTCCAGGTGGCCGTTGAATGGGTCAGGCCATCCACCAACCAGCTGTGCTGTTGCTGGCCCAACAGCGTTTGCTCGGCGTTGTTGAGCGTGGTGCAACCCAGGGGCACATAGCGCTGGCCAAAGTCGGCCTCGCCGCAAGGGTGGGGGCTGCGGTAGCTGCGGTTCTCGATCATGAACAGATCCAGGAAGCGGCCAAAGGCAAAGCGGCGGTACACGCGCAAAGCATCGTGCGGATGCGTGGCCAGCGGGTTGTAGGCCACGCGGGCGGGCACGTATTCGGTCCAGGCGCGTTGCGAGTCGAGCTTGAGCTGCTTGAGCAAGGCCGGGCTGTTGCCGTAGGCCGGGTCTTTGGTGAAAGGGTGGTCGGGCGCACCCAGGGTGTCGCGGGCGTAGTCCCAATAGCAGTCGTTGGCGGTTTCGTGGTCGTCGGGCACGCAGATGAAGGTGTGCCGCTCCATCGCGGCTTGCAGTTGCGGGTCGCTGCGGTAGCGGCGGTAAATCGCGCGGTAGTCCTGCAGGCTCAACGCCACCGTGCCACCCGAGGGCAAGACCACACTGCGGTCTGCAAAGGGCAGGCTTTGGAAGCGAGGGTCGCCCGCGGTCTCGTAAATGAAGTCACCCAGATGCAGCACAAAGTCCAGGCTGTCGTCCTTGGCCACGTGGCTCAAGGCGCCGTAATAACCATTGGTGTAGTCCTGGCAGGTCAGCAGGCCCAGCTTGAGGCGCTTGAGCGCGTTGCTGGCCAGCGGCAGCGTGCGGCAACGGCCCGTGCGGCTGAGGGTGCGGTCGTAAATGAAGCGGTAAAAGAAAGGGCCGCCCGACAGGGTCTCGGGCAACTGTCCGTCCAGGTCGATCTTGACGGTGTGGTCGCGCTCAGGGCCGATGTCTTGCGGGCCCACCTGGGCCTGCAGCAGCAGCGTCTGGAACTGCGCATCCAGCGCCACTTGCACGATCAGGGGCTCACCGCCGCGCACGGCGTCTGGGGCAATGTGCGTCCACAGGATCACGCCGGTGAGGCTGGGGTCGGCTGACGAGACCGACAGGTCAAACACCCGACCCGTGTCCACGCGAAAGCCCGTGGTGTCGATGGGGGTGTTGCCCAGGTTCATCCAAGGCAAAGCCTGGGCTTGCCAGGTCACCAACAGGCCGCCACCCAGGGCACTTGCGGCTGACAAGAAGCGACGACGGTCCATTTTTTTGATCCTCCTGAAATTTGGCGGCCAGTAGAACGAAGCCACAGCGTGCCCACAATGGGTGACATCCCCATGAAAGCGCACACCGTGCCTAGAATGGGCCCATGAGCCAAGCCCAATTCAGCTGCACCGTCACGCCCACCTACCTGGAAGACCAGAGCAACCCGGCGCGCCACGAATACGCGTTTTCGTACACGGTCGTGATCGTCAACAGCGGCGATGTCGCGGCCCAACTGGTCGGGCGCCATTGGCTCATCACCGATGCCACCGGACGCGAGCAAGAAGTGCGCGGCCTGGGCGTGGTGGGGCAACAGCCCTTCCTCAAACCGGGCGAACGTTTTGAGTACAGCAGCTGGACGCAGCTCGACACGCCGCACGGCCTGATGCAGGGCAGCTACTTCTGCATGACCGAAGACGCGCGTTGGTTTGAAGTGCCCATTGCGCCCTTCACGCTCGCGCGTTCGCAATCGCTGCATTGAAGGGCCGCATGACGGCACCGCGTACCCTGCCCGTCGAGCTTGAAGCGCTGCTTGACCACGCCGATGCCAGCGCGCCGCTGGTCGAACGCCACCTGTGGCTGATCACCTTGCTCGACTGGGTGCGCCAGGGCGAGCCCATCAGCGGCACCCAGTGTGTGCTGCGCATGCTCAACGAACAGCCTGAGCGACGCGCGCGTGTGGTGGCCCTGCTGGCCGCCTTCTGGCGCGATGTGGACATGGCCGCGCTGTGGGCCGACCACGGCTTCTCACCACGCAGTGCTTTTTTGAACGAGCTGGGCGAACGCCTGCGCCGCCACGTGCTGCCGCAAAGCCCCGACACCAGCGACTTGGCCGTGCTCTTTGACCTGCTGCTGGACGTGCGCCACGACCGCGCCTGGCTCAGCGCCCTTGACGCACGCGCCCAAGCTGACCTGGCCGCGCTGTGGCAAGAGGCCGTGGCGCTGGCGTTGAGCCAAGGCCCTCAGCACAGCCCCTTGGGCTGGCAAGAACCCTTTTGGGACGCCATCACCTACTTGGTCTCGCAGGTGCGCTCGGCCGGGATGTCGCCGGCGTTTCGCAGCCGCCTGGGCACCCGGGTGGCCACGCAGTTCGACGCGCCTTTGGCCACGCCCAGCGGCCCCCAGCCCTTCAAGCAACTGGCCCGCGCCACCGACCGTGTGCATGAACTGGCGCTGTTGCAGGCCCAAGCTCTGGCCGATGGGCAGGCACCCGATGGCGCCGCACACCAGGCCTTGCTGCAAGAGGCCCAGTACCTGCGGGCTTTGCTCGACCAATGCGCGCAGGCCGCTCGGGGCCTGCATGGGCACCTCGAAAGCCAAGGCATATCGGTCGACCTCGTCTTTCAGATTGACCAGCTCTGTGCGCGATGCCAACGCGTCGAGCGGCTGCTCGAGGTGCTGCTCGCGCCCCACGCCGCCGGGCCGCTGTTCCAGCTGGTGCTGCATCTGCTGGACGAGGGCGAGCGCCGCCTGAGCGTGCGAGCGCTGTTCAAGCAGCACTACTCGATGCTGGCGCGCAAGGTGGCCGAGCGCAGCGCCGAAACCGGCGAGCACTACATCACCCGCAACCGCGGCGAATACCGCGACATGCTGTGGCGGGCCGGTGGTGGTGGCGCCGTGATCGCTGGCACCACGTACATGAAGTTTGTGGTGCTGTCGCTGGCCCTGTCGCCCTTCTGGTCGGGCATGGGCGCAGGCCTGAACTACGCCATCAGCTTCGTCATCGTGCAACTGCTGCACTGGACCGTGGCCACCAAACAGCCCGCCATGACGGCACCCGCACTGGCTGCGCGCCTGGCCGACACCCGCAGCGAGGCCGCCATCGAGGGTTTTGTGGACGAGGTCGCGCACCTGATCCGCTCGCAAATGGCCGGCATTGTGGGCAACCTGGCGGCCGTGATCCCTCTGGTGCTGGCCGCACAAGGCCTGGCCTGGCTGGCCCTGGGGCGCCCTTTGATCGATGAACACTCGGCCCACCACGTGCTGGAAACGCTCACGCTCAAAGGCCCCACCGCTTGGTACGCCGCCTTCACCGGGGTGCTGCTGTTTGCCTCCAGCCTGATCGCTGGCTGGGTCGAGAACTGGTTCGTGCTGCACCGCCTGGACAGCGCCTTGCGCTGGAACCCACGCATCCGAGCGCTGCTGGGCGAGGCCCGCGCGGCGCGCTGGTCGCACTGGTGGCGAGACAACATCTCAGGCCTGGCCGCCAACGTCTCGCTGGGCTTGCTGCTGGGGCTGGTGCCCGTGATCGCCGGCTTCGTGGCCGCACCACTGGACGTGCGCCACGTGACCTTGTCCAGCGGACAGCTGATGGCCGCGCTGGGCACGCTGGGCGCCAGCGCCTGGCACGACCCCAACTTCTGGTGGTGCGTGGCCGCCATCCCCGTGACGGGCTTGTTGAACGTGGGCGTGAGCTTCGTGCTGGCCCTGCGCGTGGCCGTGCGCTCTCGCGACGTGCGTGTCAAAGACCGGGCGCTGCTGCGTGCCGCCGTGTGGCGCCGTCTGCGGCGTCAGCCTTTGAGCTTCTTGTTGCCGCCACGCGCCACCTGATCGGGCTCGATGGCTTCGGGCGGCAGCTCACCTTGTTGGCGGCCTGAGAACATCGTCCACCACACCACGAAACCCAACACCGCCAATGCCCCTGCGGCCTCCAGCACAATCAACCACATGATGTTTCGTCCGTTGTCGAGTTTGTCCGTTGACGCTGGGGCCATGCAGGCCATCCGCACCGCCAGTGTGCTGTGCATTGTAGGCAGCTTGGCTGCATGCAGCACCCTGCCCTTTGGCACGTTTGGCACGGCTCGCGATGGCGAGGCCGCGCCCATCGTGACCTCGCCCCGCTGGCCGCAAACGAGTCCCGGCACCGCAGCGCCGCCGCCTGGCACCGTCTTGCCGCAAGCCGATGGGCAGGGCGGCCTGCTGCGGCCCAAAGCGCACTGGCTGCGCGCCACCTGGGCCGATCTGCCTGGCTGGGAAGACGACAAGGTCAGTGCCTGGTGGCCGGCCTTGTACAAAGGCTGCGCCAAGCCCGCCACCGGCTGGGCCAGCACCTGCGCCGAGGTGCGCAAGCTGGGTTTGAGTTGGGGCCAGCAGGTGCAAGACGGCTTTGTGCGCCAGTGGGTGCAAAGCCACTTTCAGCCCTGGCGCGTGGCCACCCTAGAAGGCAACACCACCGGCCTGCTGACCGGCTACTTCGAGCCCCTGCTCGATGGCCGACGCCAAGCCGATGCGCGCTTTGCCTACCCGCTTCACCGCGCGCCGGCCGACCTGGGCCAGCGCAAGCCCTACCTGAGCCGCACCGATTTAGAGACGCTGCCCGAAGGCCGGGCCGCGATGGCAGGCCGCGAACTGGTCTACCTCAGCGACCCCTTGGACGTGTTGCTCATCCAGGTGCAAGGCTCGGGCCGCATCCGATTGCAAGACGAGTTGACGCCGCAAGGCCAGCCCAAGGTGATCCGCATGGCCTTTGCGGGCCACAACGACCAGCCCTACCAATCGGTGGCGCGCTGGCTGGTGGACCAAGGTGCCTTCACGCTCGATCAGGCTTCGTGGCCGGCCATCCGCAACTGGGCGCAGCAAAACCCCGCCCGCGTGGGCGAGATGATGCGCGCCAACCCACGCGTGGTGTTCTTCCGTGAAGAGGCCTTGCTGGACCCCGAGGCCGGCCCACTGGGCGCGCAAAGCGTGCCGCTCACGCCGGGCCGCTCGGTGGCGGTCGACCGCGACAGCGTGCCCCTGGGCACCCCGCTGTGGCTCGACAGCACCTCGCCGCTGGCCTGGTCGGCCAATGCCTCGTTGCAGGGCAATGCGCCCGCGCCCTTGCAGCGCCTGGTGATGGCGCAAGACACGGGCGGCGCCATCTTGGGGGCCGTGCGCGCCGACTTCTTTTGGGGCTGGGGCGACGAGGCCTTGGCGCAAGCGGGGCGCACCAAGCAGCCCCTGGCCATGTGGGCTTTGTGGCCCGTGCAAAGCGCCACGCCTTGACCCTGGTCGGGCGTGCGGCCCCGGGTGTGGGCGTCGGTAGAATCTGCGCACCACACCAAACACAGGGATTCGCATGAAGCACACCCACGCCCATTTTTCGGTCTGCTTGACGCTGGCTTTGGCTGGCCTGCAGGCCACGGCCCAAGCCCAAACACAAACACAAACGGGCAGCAGCGACGGCAGCATCAGCAAATGCGACCGCGCGCTGGGCACCTTGGCGGTGGCCGAGCCGCAAAACGAAATCATCGCCCGCCTGACGCAGTACAAGCTGGGATCGCCGTCCACGATGCTGCGCATGATCGCGCAAGAGTCCGGCTGCTTCCACGTGGTTGAACGCGGCGTGGCCATGCAAAACATCCAGCAAGAACGCGCCCTGGCGGCCGATGGCATGCTGCACGAAGACGCCAACGTGGGCGGCGGCCAGCTGCAAGCGGCCGACTTTGTGCTGACGCCCTCGGTGCAGTTCTCAGACGACACGGGCGGCATGGGCGCGGCCGTGGGTGGCTTGCTCGGCCGCTTGCCAGGCGTGCTGGGCTCTTTGGGCGGGCTGGCCGGTGGTCTGACGTTCAAAGAAGCCGAAACCACCTTGTTGCTGGCCGATGTGCGCTCGGGCATCCAGGTGGCCAGCGCCGAAGGCCAAGCCAAGAAGATGGATTTCAG
>JAVLFO010000197.1:0-11004 GCA_046052805.1 Aquabacterium sp.
GACCTGTACCGGCGCCTGCTCAAAGGTTTTGCCAAAACGCAGCACGACTTCGCATTGCAGTTCGACCGCAAAGGTGGTGACGGCGACGCCGCCTTGTCCGTGGTCCACACCCTCAAGGGCTTGGCAGGCAACATTGGCGCCACGCAGCTGCTGCAAGCGGCCACCTGCCTGGAGTTGGCGCTGCATGCCCACAACCCCGCTGAAACGCCCGACCAGCGGCGCGCCCGCATCCACGCTGAACTGGCCCTGACCCTGGTCTCCTTGCAAGCCGTGATGGCCGACATCGAGCGGCTCAACAGGCCCTCGGCCAACGCGGTGCTGCAGCAGCAAACGGCCATGAGCGATCAGGCGCTGCGTGAACAGCTCGATCGCATTGCCGAACTGGTCGCTGACAACGACGCCCAGGCCCGCGAAGTGTTGCAAGACCTGCTGCGTGACTGGCCCAGCTTGCGTCAAAACCCCGGCCTGGGCGCCCTCAAGCTGGCCTTGTCGGCCTATGATTTTGAGGCTGCTTCAAAGGCCCTGCTGGCGCTGCAAGAGGCCCACCAAGCGCTTTGAATGGCGCCTTGCGGCAAGCCCGCATCGCCCCCTCAAGCGGCCACGTCGGCCACGGCCCCGCGCGCGTCGGCGTAGAGGTCCATCACACGCAAAATCTCAAACTGCTGCTGGAAAAACGCTTCGAGCAAGGCTGGGTCAAACGCTTTGCCACGCTCTTTGGCCATGGTGCTCAGTGCCTCTGCCGGGTTCATCGCTTCTTTGTAGGGGCGCCGGCTGATGAGCGCATCGAACACGTCGGCAATGGCCACGATGCGGCCAAACAGCGGGATCTGCTCGCCCTTGAGGCCTTGCGGGTAGCCGGTGCCGTCCCAGCGCTCATGGTGGGTCAGGGCGATGGTGCGCGCGGTGGCCAGCAACTCGTTGTCGTGCTTGCCGATGATGTCGGCGCCAATTTGGGGGTGCAGACACACCTGGCGGCGCTCCTCGGGCGTCAAAGGGCCGGGCTTGAGCAAAATGTGATCGGGCACGCCGATCTTGCCCACATCGTGCATGGCCGCGGTCTGGAACACCAGCTGCACGGCCTCGGGCCCCAAGCCCGCCTGCTGCGCGATCAGGCGCGAGATGTGGCTCATGCGGATCACATGGTTGCCGGTCTCGTTGTCCTTGAACTCGGCGGCGCGGCCCAAGCGGCGGATCAGCTGCTGGCGCGTCGACACCAACTCGCTGGTGCGCTGCGCGACCATGCGCTCAAGCTCTCGCGACTGGTCGTACAGCGCCAAGTGTGTGCGCACGCGGGCGCGCACGAGCGGCGGGCTGATCGGCTTGGTGATGGAGTCCACGGCGCCCAGGCTCAGGCCCAGGCTCTCGTCTTCGATGGTGCCCAAAGCCGTCACGAAAATGATCGGGATGCGGCGGCGGTCGGGGTTGGCCTTGATGCGTCGGCACACCTCGTGCCCGCTCAGGTCGGGCATCATGATGTCCAGCAAGATCAGGTCAGGCGGCTCGTCGGAGTACACGATGGCCAGCGCCTTTTCGCCCGAGGTGGCCACCTTGATGCGGTGATCGGCCCCAAGCACCCGAGACAAAAGCTCGATGTTCTGCGGCGAATCGTCAGCGACCAAAATCGTCGGTCGACGCAAACCCAGGTTGGCAGACATCTGGCATCACTCCACTGATTTGTTGGTTTGTTCCCATCAGGCCGAGGGGATTTGGCGTGTCAGGTTGGCGCGCATGCGCTGCGCCATGACCGAACCCGCCGCCCGGACCACCTCCACGGCCACCGCGGGCACGCGCGCGGCCAGCTCCTCAAAACGGGGCAGGCGCAAAGCATAGATCACGCAAGGGGTCATGGCCTCGACGTTGGCCATGCGCGGACCATCGGCGAACAAGCCGGGTTCGCCGCAAATTGAGCCGGGTCGCAAAATCGCGATGCGCGCTGTACCGGGTGCTTGGCCCGTCACGAAAATCTGCAGCGAGCCTTGTCCCAAAAAGTACAAGGTGCGGTCGCGGTCGCCCTGCTTGACGAGCAAATCACCCGCCCTCAGCTCGTGGCGGGTCAGGTATTGGCAAAAGGTGCGCCACTGCTGCGCGTCCAGGCGCGGACGGAACGCATCCTCGGTGTTCAAGGTCTGCACTGCCTGGATCAGTTCGTTCGCGTCCATCGGGGCCTCGGTTCGCAACATGTCAGCACAGGCTATCGCCCGAGCCTCAATTTAGCCGATTGGCCCCACCCTGGGTAGAGAAAACCCAAAGGACGCGACCAATGGCCGAAGCTTCACTGTAAGCACAGTGCGCCTCTGCACCCAAGCCCTGGCGCCCGTAAAGCCGCACAAGCTTGGCCGCAGCGTGCATTTTTCACGCGCGGAGCTTGTCGTCGCCCTGGTGTGCCAGCGGCCGGCTACTTGCCAATGCAAAACCGCGTGAAGATTTCACCCAGCAAGTCGTCGGCCGAAAACGCCCCGGTGATGCGGCCCAGCGCGTTGTGCGCCAGGCGCAGCTCTTCGGCCAGCAAATCCAGCGCACCGTCGTTCAAGGCGGCATGCGCCTGCGCGCCCTGCACATGCTCACGCGCCTCGCGCAAGGCCTGCACATGGCGCTGGCGGGCGATGAACACGCCCTCGGGCGCCGCTTGCCAGCCGGCGATCTCCAGCAAAGTCTGTCGCAGGGCCTGCAAGCCCTCGCCGGTTTTGGCAGACAAGGCCAGCTGCGGCCCCGTCGGCTGCGCGGCGGCCGCCACCTCGGGCCGCAAAGCACCGGCATCGGCCTTGTTGAACACATGCACCACCGGCACGCCCTGCGGCAAGCGCAACGCAATGGCCCCGTCCAGCTCGGCATAGGCTGGCTCATTCAAGCGCGTGAGGTCATGCAAAAACAGCACCGCGTCGGCTTGGCCAATGGCTTCCCAACTGCGCGCCATGCCAATGCGCTCGACCTCGTCAGACGCGTCTTGGTCGGCACGCAAGCCGGCCGTGTCGATCACGTGCAGCGGCACGCCCTCGATCTGGATGGTCTCGCTGACCTTGTCGCGCGTGGTGCCGGCAATGGGTGTGACGATGGCCAGCTCGGCCCCCGCCAACGCATTGAGCAGCGAGCTCTTGCCCGCATTGGGCTGGCCGGCCAACACCACCTGCAGGCCTTCTCGCAGCAAGGCACCCTGGCGCGCCTGCGACAGCACGCCGTCCAAGGTGTCGGCCAGCGCATCGAGCTTGCCGCGGGCATTGGCTTTTTCCAGAAAGTCGATTTCTTCTTCCGGGAAGTCGAGTGTGGCTTCCACCAGCATGCGCAGGTTGATCAACTGATCGCGCAGCGTTTCGATCAGCTTCGAAAACACCCCGCCCAGCGAGCGCGTGGCCGACCGGGCCGCCGCCTCGGTGCTCGCGTCGATCAGGTCGGCAATGGCCTCGGCCTGCGCCAGGTCGATTTTGTCGTTCAAAAAGGCACGCTGCGTGAACTCGCCCGGCTCGGCCAGGCGCAAGCCGGCCAGCACGGGGCGGCCCGTGGACGGGTCCACCTCTTGGGCGGCCGCCAGGCAGCGGGCCAGCAGCAGCTGCATCACCACCGGGCCACCGTGGCCCTGAAGCTCCAGGACGTCTTCGCCCGTGAAGCTGTGAGGCCCGGGGAAGTACAGCGCCAAGCCCTGGTCCAGGGCCTCACCCTGCGCGTCTTTGAACGGGCCATAGCTGGCCAGGCGTGGCTGCAGCTCGCGGCCACACAACGCACGAGCCAAAGGCATCAGGCCTTTGCCTGACACCCGAACGATGCCCACCGCGCCCCGGCCCGAGGCCGTGGCCACCGCCACGATGGGCGCATTGCGATCACCCCAAGACATGCTCTGCCACTTTCACGCTCATCTCACCACACAGCGAGGTCAAGAAAGCGCCATTGTCCCCCGGGACACCCTCACCTGCGGGAGAGGCGGCGCAAACCCCGATGACGCCGGCCCGCCTGGTCCGTATCCTGCGGCGTATCACGGGGTCCATTCATGTTGAAGTTGCTTACCAGTTGGGGTTTTCTGTTCGGCTCGGTCGCCCTTGGGGTTGGCACGGTGCTGCATTTCGGCTTTGACCCAGGCGCCATCGCCAGCCACTTCTTGTTCCCCTATTACGCCCTGTGCGTGCTCATGCAGTACGTCTGGCCTTACAAGCCCAACCAATTCGAGCAGGGCGAGGTCACCACCGACGTGCTGCACAACGCCGCGCTGGTCGGCATCACGGGCATCCAAAATTTCCTGATCCATGCACTGATCGCCCTGACCGGCTCGGGTCTGCTGTTCCAGCACGGCGTGCTGCCCGCCAGCTGGGCGGCCGGCAACCTGCCCTTGTGGGGCCAGGTCATCGTGGCCTACCTGACCTTTGACTTCATGTTTTACGTGACCCACCGCATGGGCCACGAGATCGACTTCTTCTGGCGCCTGCACAGCGTGCACCACTGCGCCCACCGCCTGAGCGTGCTCAACGCCAGCCGTGCCCATCCGCTGGACTTGGTCTGGCGCCGCATCGTGCCGGTCTTCGTGACCTTCCAGACGGGCATCAGCCAAGAGGCCTTCATCATGAGCGGCGTGATCGGCAGCGTGCTGGCCACCATCACCCACATGAACGTCGATTTCAAATTCGGCCCGCTCAACTACCTGATCGGCACCAACGAAATCCACCGCTGGCACCACTCGAACAAGCTCGAAGAGGCCAAAAACTACAGCATCTTCATGTTGTGGGACCACCTGTTTGGCACCTTCGTCTACAAACCCGGCCAGAGCGGCCCCGCGCAGATGGGTTTGTTCAACGAGAACTTCTACCCCCGCCAGCGCTACCTGGGCCAGCTGACCCTGCCCTGGCACTGGAAGGGCATGAAGGCCCGCCAGCAAGCCCTGATCGACCAGGCCCAAAACACGGCCACGGCGCAAGCCAGCCCTGAAGCCACCGCAGACACGTCCGGGTTGGCGCGCACCGCCTGAGCGCACTGCACCACCGTGGCGCGATGTGCACAAACATTTGTGCACCAGCTCGACGCTGTCATCAGGCCGTCACCCAGGGTAAACACCATGGCATCATTGTTGCAATGCAACATGCACACCCACTGCCCGATTGGAGGACGACCATGCTGAACCTGATCAACGAGTACCTGATGCTGGGCGCAGACACCTCGCAAAGCGCCTCGCCTTGGCTGCTGGCCTTGGCCACCACCTGGGCCGCTGCCCAACTGCTGCGCCGCCAATCCAATCGCTGAGGCACCGGCTCACGCCTCAGCTCAAGCACCCAACGCTGCGCTCGCGCAGCATCCACACACATGAAAAAGCCGCCTGGCGTCTCGGACGCTCAGGCGGCTTTTTATTGGGGCTCGGTCGCGCTCAGTTCGTCACGCCAAGCTGTTTGTTGATCATCCACTGCTGGGCGATCGACAACACGTTGTTGGTGAACCAGTACAGCACCAAACCGGCCGGGAAGAAGAAGAACATCACGCTGAACAGCAAAGGCATGATCCACATCATCTTGGCCTGAATCGGATCAGGTGGCGTGGGGTTCAACCAGGTCTGCAGCAAGCTGGACAGCGTCATCAAGGCGGGCAGCACAAAGAACGGGTCCTTGACCGACAGGTCGGTGATCCAGCCCATCCAAGGTGCGTTGCGGATCTCAACCGAGGACGACAGCACCGAGTACAGCGCGATGAACACCGGGATCTGGATCAGGATGGGCAGGCAGCCACCAATCGGGTTGACCTTCTCTTCGCGGTAGATCTTCAGCATCTCTTGCTGCATCTTTTGCGGGTCGTCCTTGAGGTTCTCGCGCATCGTCTGGATGCGTGGGTTCAAGGCCTTCATCTTGGCCATCGAGCGGTAAGCGCTGGCGTTGAGCCAGTAAAACGCCGCCTTGAGCAAAACCACCAGGGCCACGATCGCCCAGCCCCAGTTGCCGATGATGCCGTGCAGGTGCTTGAGCAACCAGTACAGCGGCTTGGCCAAAATCGTCGTCCAGCCGTAGTCCTTGACCAGCTCCAGGCCTGGGGCCAGCTCGCTCAGGCGAGACTCGTCTTGTGGGCCCACGAACAGCTTGGTGTCCAAGGCCTTGGTCTGGCCGGCGGCCACCTCGCCCAGCGGGAACAGCATCCCCGTGGCGTACAAATTGGTGTCGATCTTCTTGACGAAGAACTCGCGCGTCACCGCATCGCCTTGCAACCAAGCCGTGGCGAAGTGGTGCTGCACCATGGCCACCCAGCCGTTGTTGTCCGTCTTTTCGAACTCGGCGGTGTTTTCTTCAATGTGCTTGAAGTCGATCTTTTGGTACTTGCCCTTGGCCGAGTAAATGGCCATGCCCGTGTAAGCCTGAGGGCCGCCCATGAAGGCCGGGCCGCTCGGTGCGGCAGGCGGTGTGCCGTCGCGTTCAATTTGCACGTACAGCTGAGGCTTGATCGCCGCGCCAGAAGCGTTCACGACCTCTTGCTTGACGTCGACGGCGTAATCACCGCGCTTGAGCGTGAAGGTCTTGACCAGCTTGACGCCGCCCACAGGCTGCGATTCGAGCTTGAAGCTGACCTGTTCGGCGCCATCGGCCAGCGTGCGCTCGCCAGCGGCGGCCACAAACAGCGTCTTGTGCGTGGGCAAGCCGGCATCGCCAGCCACCTGGCCCACCAGACCGGATTGCGCCAAGTAGGTGTGCGTGGGTGTCTGGTTGAGCACCACCATGTTCAGGTGGGTGTCGTCTTGGTCGCGGTGCTTGAGCAGCTCGGCCTTGACCACGCTGCCACCCAGGGTGTCAAACGTGAGCTTGAGCACATCGCTGCTGACCGTGATCAGCTCGCCCTTGGGCGCAGCCGGCACTTGCGGGCTGCTGGCGCTCTCAGGGGCGGCCACCGGCGCACCCAAAGCCGCGCTGGCTTGCGGCACCGAGGTGGCACCGGCCGACGACGCTGGCGCGCTGGCCGAAGCCGTTGCAGCAGGAGTGAACAAAGACGGTTGACCGGTGTGACGCAGCCAACCATCCCACAACATCAGCAGCGAGACGGCAAACACCGACCACAGCAGGGTGCGACACAGATCATTCATGAGCGAGGTGAATCCGACGAAGGGTTGCAAAAACGGGAAAACAAACGCGGCGCCGCATCGGGCACCGGATCCAGGCCACCAGGGCAGCCCGGGTGGCAACGCAGCAAACGCCGCGCCGCCAGATAAGAGCCGGTGGCCGGGCCATGGCGCTCCAGCGCCACCAAAGCATATTGAGAACAGGTTGGGCTGAACCGGCACGCCGATCCCAGCCAAGGACTGAGCAGCAAACGGTAAGCACGCACCAAGGTGATCAAGGCGCTGTTGACCACGCCGGAGGCGGCCGACAGCAGCGCACACACCCCAGAACGCCCCGCGCGCATCATGCCTGACCTTTGAGCAAACGCCCCCAGAGCTCGTCAAGCTCCTGGCGCACCGCCAGGCTCAAAGCCTGAGATGCCGCGCTGGGGTACTGTTGCCGGTCAAACGGAGCGCGCAAACGCAGCACCCAGCCTTCGGTGTCGGGCGCGTGTCGCCCACGCTCACGCACAGCCGGGCCATGGCGACGCAAAGCCTCGCGGGCCTGGTGGCGGATCAAAGAGCGCGTGACCGAGCGACGCGCCTGCTTTTTGGGCAAGACCAAGCCAAAGCGCCAGGCCAAGTCATCCACAGCCAAGGTGGACGTGGACAGCGCCTCTGTTGACAACTCTGAAGCGTGCAGCAAATCGGCGGACACAGGCAAGCCGCCGGCCACCTCATCGGTGCATGCGGCAGGGGCCACGGCCTTGGGTGCGCAGGGCAAGCGGTGCAGCACAAAGTGCGCCGTGCGCGCGAGCGGACGCGAGCCCAAAGCCCTCTGAAAATCAGCTGCTTTCAGGCTCGGTGGGCGCACGGTGTCAAAGGCTTCAAGAGGTCAAAACAAAGCCGGGACAGACCCGGCCTTGTTCGTGCCCGACGGTGTCGGGAAACGTGCAGACGCGGGCCAAGCCCAGTCTGCAAAGTCCACGCACATGGGCGTGAACCCTGGCGTCCTTAGACGGCCAAACGCTTGCGGCCCTTGGCGCGACGGGCATTGATGACGCGGCGGCCACCCTTGGTCTTCATGCGCACCAGGAAACCATGGGTGCGGGCGCGGCGGGTCTTGGAAGGCTGGTAAGTACGTTTCATGATGGTCCTTCATGAGGCGGCCTCAGCGGCAAACAGCCTCAATCTTGTCAATCTTGTGATGTCTCCCTGGCGATGCAATTGCCGCCAAGGGCCACCCAGCGTGCCGCGCAAAAAGCTCAGCCAACCGGAGGAACCCGCGATTACAACAGCTTTTGCGGTGCAGGTCAATGCCCTTGTCGATGCCGCTGCACCAAAGTGCTTTGCCGGAGGCCCTGACGGCCGCCAAAAATCTGTGGATAACCTGCCTGAAAACCGGTGGATGACGCTTAGAATTCGCGTCCCGAGGAAGGACTTGTCCACAACATGAGTGCCGCCGATTTGCCCGCCAGCCCCAGCCCATTGAACGAACCCGCCACCCTGTGGCAGCGTGCCTGCGAGCAATTGGCCACCGAACTGCCCGAACAGCAGTTCAACACCTGGATCCGTCCGTTGGCCGCCGCCGAGGTCGTCCAGCAAGACGGCGCGACCTTGGTGAGCGTGCGTGTGGACAACCGCTTCAAACTGGACTGGATCCGCACGCAGTACAGCGGTCGCCTGGAAGCCATTTTGGGCGAGCTGCAAAGTGGCCCCGTCAAAATGGACCTGAGCCTGGCCCCCCGTGTGGCCGCGCCCATGGCCGCCCCTTTGCGCCCCGGCATGGCCATGCCAGGCCGCGCCTTGCCCGCCAATGCACAAGCCCATGCGCCTGGCCAAGTCGCATCCGAGCCGCACAGTGTCCACCCGGCAGGCCCCAGCCCTTACCAAGGACACGGCAGCCACAGCTTGCCGCAGCCCTCGCATGAGAGCCAGCGCCCGCAGCGCAGCCTGCCCCAAGTCATGGGCCTCAACCCCGCGCTGACCTTTGACAACCTCGTGCCGGGTCGCGCCAACCAAATGGCCCGCACCGCCGCGCTGCACGTGGCCGGCGCCCCCGGCAAGATGTACAACCCGCTGTTCATTTACGGCGGCGTGGGCCTGGGCAAAACCCACTTGATGAACGCCGTGGGCAACGCCTTGCTGGCCGACAAGCCCGATGCGCGCATCCTGTACCTGCACGCCGAGCAGTTCATCTCAGACGTGGTGCGCAACTACCAGCGCAAAACCTTTGACGAGCTCAAAGCCAAATACCACTCGCTCGACTTGCTGCTGATCGACGACGTGCAGTTCTTCGCCGGCAAAGACCGAACGCAAGAAGAGTTCTTCAATGCTTTCGAGGCCCTGCTGGCCAAGAAGGCGCACATCATCATGACCAGCGACACCTATCCCAAGGGCCTGGCCAACATCGACGAACGCCTGACCTCGCGCTTTGACGCTGGCCTCACCGTGGCCATTGAGCCGCCTGAGCTCGAAATGCGCGTGGCCATCTTGATCAAAAAAGCCGCCTTAGAGGCCATCGAGATGCCCGAAGACGTGGCCTTTTTCGTGGCGAAGAACGTGCGGGCCAACGTGCGTGAACTCGAAGGCGCGCTGCGCAAGGTGCTGGCCTTCGCCAAGTTCAGCCACAAAGAAATCACCATCACGCTGGCCCGCGAAGCGCTCAAGGACCTGCTCAGCATCCAGAACCGCCAGATCAGCGTCGAAAACATCCAGAAAACGGTGGCCGATTTTTACAAGATCAAGGTCGCTGACATGTACAGCAAGAAGCGCCCGGCCTCGATCGCACGCCCGCGCCAGATCGCCATGTACCTGGCCAAAGAGCTGACGCAAAAAAGCCTGCCTGAAATCGGCGAGCTCTTTGGTGGCCGTGACCACACCACCGTGCTGCATGCCGTGCGCAAGATCATGGGCGAGCGTGGCAAAGACACCGAGCTGAACCAACAGCTGCACGTGCTGGAGCAAACGCTCAAGGGCTGACCACCGCAGGTTTTGCACAGATCAGGAGGCTTCGGCCTCCTTTTTTTGTTCTTATCCTCTTGTCTTCTTTATTGACTTGGTAGTCGTAGTAGAGGAGGCATCTCCCTGTGGACAAGTGTGTTTTGTGCTGAACAATCAAGCACTTGCCTACAGGACAAGTCTGTGGACAGCACCCCTGTGTTGAAACACACTTTTGCACAACAACTCTGCGCCAGGCGCTGGGGCTGTGGACAAAGTGGTGCTTGTCCTTTTTCCATGAACAGACTTGCCCACAGGCCAAGGCCATCCAAAGGGGCTACCAAACGGGGTTTTGGTGGTGCACGCAAGCCCTGCCAGAATCGAGGGTGGGCCGTCAAGCCAACAAAGCTGTGGACAAAAACCGAACAAGTCCAGGCTTGTCCACAGGCCTCAGGCAATTTCTGAAGTTGTTGTCTGTTGTCCCCATCGCGAAGGCGGGTAGCATCCACAGGCTTGTCCCGGGGCTAAATCCTTGATGGATCAGGACAAAATAGCGTTGTTCACAGAAAAAGTCGTCCTCTACTACAACGACTAATTTGAAAGACTAAGATGATTGTGTTGAAAGCAGCCCAAGAAAAAGTCCTCGCGGCTTTGCAATCTGTCGCTGGCATCGTGGAACGCCGCCACACCTTGCCGATCTTGGCCAACGTGCTGCTGCGCAAGCGCGGCCCTCAACTCGAACTCATCACCAGCGACCTGGAAATCCAGATCCGCACGCAAGCGCAACTCGACGGAGACGAAGGCGACTACGCCATCACCGTGGGCGCCAAAAAGCTGGGGGACATCCTCAAAAGCCTGCCTGCTGACCAAACCGTGTCCCTCACGGCCAACCAGAACAAGCTGACGTTGCAAGGCGGCAAGAGCCGCTTCACGCTGCAAACGCTGCCCGCCGAAGACTTCCCGCTGGTGCAAGAGGCCGCCGACTTCGGCCCCGCGTTCAGCATCCCGCAAAAGACGCTGAAGATGCTGATCAGCCAGGTGCACTTCGCCATGGCGGTGCACGACATCCGTTACTA
>JAVLFO010000198.1:0-8437 GCA_046052805.1 Aquabacterium sp.
ACCGCCAATGGCGTGGCCAGCAGCACCGTGGGCAGCGCCACAGCCGGTCAGGACTACACCGCCCAAAGCGGCACCGTGACCATCTTGGCTGGTCAGACCACGGCCACCATCAAGGTGCCCGTGCTCAACGATGGCACGTATGAAGGCGCTGAAGCGTTCCAAGTCAACTTGTCCAACGCCAAGGGCGCAGCGATTGCCACCGGCAGCGTGACCACGACCATCCGAGACGATGGCACGGGCGACTTGCCCGGCGCACCAGCCAACGCCCCCAAGGACGACGACCGCCCAGTGCTCACCGTCACCGATGGCCAAGCCATCGAAGGTCAGCCGGTCGTTTTCACCGTCACGCTTTCACAGCCAAGCGCCGCGGCGCAAACCTTGGCTTTGTCGCTCAAACCCGGCTCTGCGCAGGCCGTGTCCGACTACCCTGGCACGATCGAGGTGTCGTACGACGGCGGCAACAAATGGCTCACGGTCGAGGCTGGCCAGGTGCAGGTCCCAGCCAATGTCACCAGCGTGTTGGTTCGTGTGCCAACGGTCAACGACACCGTGACCGAAACCAGCGAAACCTTCACGCTGCAAGTGAGCAGCCCAGTCGCAGCCAACGGCGCCGTGTCGGCGATCGGGACCATCGTCGACAACGATGCCGCGCCCGTGCTTGACCTTGATGGCAACGACTCCAGCGGCAAGAGCGGGGCAGGGTATGCCACCAGCTATCTTGAGAACGCCGCCCCAGTGCGCATCTCCGATGTGGACATCAAGATCACTGATGCTGACAGCACTCAGCTCACTGGCGCGACCATCAAGGTCACCAACGCACAACCGGGCGACGTATTGAGCTTGCTTGCGGACCCTCCCGGTGGCATCACCGCCACCATCGTCAATGGTGTGGTCACTTTGTCAGGCTTGGCCAGCTTGGCCGATTACCAAACGGCCATCCGTGCCATTGGTTTTGCCAACAGCACCGATACGCCCGCTGCTGGCGATCGCCTCATCGAAGTGGTCGTCACCGACGGCACCAGCAACAGCAACACCGCTGTTGCCACGATCACGGTCACGCCCGTCAATGACGCGCCTGTGGTCGGCAGTGCCACGGCCAGCGTCTCTGAGGAAGGACTCAGCGGCGGCATCAAAGACAACACCGGCACACCTGACACCACGGACAGCACCAGCTTCAGTGGCCGTGTCGCCATCAGCGACGTGGACTCGTCAGCGCTCGCTGTCAGTCTCGGCGCCCCGACCACGCCCGTGTTCGCCACCAATGGCACCCAGCTGACGTGGGTCAGTGATGGCCAAGGCGGGCTCATTGGCAAGGCTGGCACTGCGGCCGACGCGCCTTCGGTGGTGAGTGTCACCATCAACAACGCAGGCGAATACACGGTCAACCTGCTCGGCTCAATCAAGCACACAGCGCAGGGCGAAGACGTCCAAGCCATCAACTTCGAAGTGCGTGTCAGCGATGGCGCCAATGTCAGCAAGGGCTTGTTGACGGTCAATGTGGAAGACGACGCGCCGACCGCGCCTGCTGTTCAGCAAAGCACCGTTTCCGTCCTTGACACCAACCTGATGGTGGTGCTGGACGTTTCCGGCAGCATGGCCGACCCGAGCGGCATCAACGGCCTGACGCGCTTGCAAGCGGCCGTTCAATCGATCACCAAGCTGATCGACCAGTACGACACCTTCGGCACCCTGGCTGTCCGACTGGTGACCTTCTCTGGCACGGCCCAAACTTTGGGTGACGCTTGGTTGACGGCTGCCAACGCCAAGGCCTTGTTGGGCTCCATCGTGGCCAGCGGCGGCACCAATTACGACTACGCCCTCAGTACGGCTCAAGCAGCTTTTGACACGTCTGCTGGCAAGCTCGCGGGCGGCGCGCAAAACGTCTCGTACTTCTTCTCTGATGGCAATCCGACCTTGTCGAGCGCCAACCCCAACCCGGGCGGTGCGCAAAACGGCTCGACCACGCAGCCGACGCTCGGCGATGGCATCGATGCAAGCGAAGAGGCCGCCTGGATCCAGTTCCTCAACAGCCGAGACATCAACTCGTTCGCCGTTGGCCTGGGCACGGGTGTGGAGCAAACCTACCTCAATCCCGTTGCCTACAACGGACAGTTCTCGGTCGACCAAGATGGCGTCGTTGTGACCAACCTGTCGCAGCTTGACTCAACGCTGTCGGGCACCTTGCGCGGCTCGACCACCGGCAAGATCTACACGACCGGCAACGTCAGCAACACGGAGTTGGGTGCCGATGGCGGCCACCTCGAGTCGGTCACGGTGGGCAGCCAGACTTTCTTGTACGACGCTGCCAACCCCAGCCTCACCGTCACCACGGTGGCGGGTGCCAAGTTCACGCTCAACTGGTTGACGGGCGCCTACACGTACGCTGCAGCTGACGGAACCCGTGATGGCGCGCAAGACACGATTGGCTACACCCTTGTGGATGGCGATGGCGATGTCGTCAGCTCGACCTTGGTGCTGAACATCGTGCACAACGCGCCTGACTTTGGCGGCGCCAGTGTCACCAGCACCGAAGCCACGGTGTCTGAAGAAGGCCTGGCAGGCGGCATCAAGGACGCCACGGGTGTGTCAGACACCACCGACGCCACAAGCGCGACTGGCCAGATCACCGCGACGTCGCCTGGCGGTGCAGCCATCAAGGCTTACACCATTGAGGCTCCCACAGCGACCCTGGTCACGGCCAGCGGCAAGACCGTGGTCTGGACCAGCGACAACGCCGGCGGTTTGATCGGCAAGGACGGCGCCGACGCAAACGCCAACACGGTGCTCACTTTGAGCGTGAACAAGGCGGGCGGCTACACCGCAGTCTTGTCGCAAGCCGTGCAGCACCCGGGCGCCGGTGAAGACGTGCTCGACCTCACCTTTGGCGTGCGCGTGCTCGATGCCAACAACAAGGTTGGCGCAGGCAGTTTGGTCGTGCACATTGAAGACGACGCACCCACGGCGGCGCCCATCAGCGCGGCACTCAGCACCTCGCTCGACACCAACCTCATGGTGGTGCTCGACGTCTCTGGCAGCATGGCCGATGCCAGTGGCATCAATGGGCTCACACGTTTGCAAGCGGCCATCCAGTCGATCGAAACCTTGATCGACAACTATGACGCCGGCGGCAGCGTTGCTGTCCGTTTGGTGACCTTCTCTGACGCGGCCAAGAGCCTGGGCAGTGGCTGGCTCAGCGCAAGCGATGCCAAGGCGCTGTTGGGATCCATTGTGGCGACCGGTGGCACCAACTACGACTACGCCTTGACCGAGGCCCAAGCGGCATTTGCCACCACCACGGGCAAACTGGGCGGTGCGCAAAACGTGTCCTACTTCCTGTCGGACGGCAACCCGACCTTGTCCAGCGCGAATCCGAAGCCAGGAGTCAATGGTCAAAGTGTGGCAACGACCCAGACCAACCTCGGCGATGGCATCGACACCACCGAAGAGGGCAAATGGATCACCTTCCTGACCGACAACCAAATCAAGAGCTACGCCTTTGGTTTGGGCACGGGTGTCACCAACACCTACCTGGATCCGGTGGCCTATGACGGCCAGGCAGCCGAGAACCTCCGAGGCACGGTGACCACCACGTTTGCGCAGCTCGATGCGGCCTTGGCGGTCACGTCCGAGCCGGCGCTGACAGGCAGCTTGGTCAGCTCAGGCGGCTTGAGCGCCCCCATGGGCGCAGACGGTTTTGCGCACGTTGCGAGCATCACGGTCGATGGCATTCGCACCGACTACGATCCCTCGAACACCACGGTCCACTTCACCACCAAAATGGGCGGCGATCTCACGGTGGACATGAGCACCGGTGCCTACACCTACGGTGCGCCAGGGCAGTTCTCGGGCCAGCTCACCGACACCATTGGCTTTGCGCTGGCTGACAAAGACGGTGACACCGCCAGTTCAACGCTCAACATCACCTTGGATCACACCCAGGTTGTCAACGGCTCAGCTTCGGCTGACACCATTGCGGCGTCGCAGCGGGCGGTGCTCGTCAATGCCGGTGATGGTGCTGACAAGGTCACAGGCAGCGATGCGGCCGATCGCCTCTTCGGCAACGGCGGCAACGATAGCTTGTCAGGCGCTGGTGGCAACGACTACCTGCATGGTGGCGACGGCAACGACACGCTCGATGGCGGCTCGGGCATCGACACCTTGGTCGGTGGCGCTGGCAGCGACGTCATGACCGGTGGCGCAGGGGCAGATGTGTTTGTCTGGCACTTTGCCGACGCTGGGGCCAACTCGGCTGCGCGTGCCGTTGACACGATCAAGGACTTCTCGGTGGCCGAGGGCGACAAGCTCGACCTGCGCGACTTGCTGCAAGGCGAGACCGCAGCCAACTTGGGCAACTACCTCTTGATCGATACCACCACGGCCAACACCTTCATCAAGGTCAGCCCTACAGGCGGTTTTGGCGGCTTGTTTGGTTTGGGCAATAACGCGGCCGAGACCGAGCGGATCGTTCTGGAGAACGTCAACATCCGCACGGCTGTGGGCTTGGCAAGCAATGCCAGCGATGCACAGGTGCTGGCCAAGCTCATCGCCCAAGGCCAACTGTTGGTGGACAACGGCTGAAGGTGATGCCTCGGGCCTTGGCCCATGAAAAAGCCCGCTGTGTACAGCGGGCTTTTTTTCGCTCAGTCTGGCGCTGGGATCAGCGGAACTTGCCTTGCGGTACCGTTTTGAGGTCGCCCGGCAGGCCGCCAATGTAATTTGCCAGCACCTTCAATTCAGCGTGGTTGAACATCTTGGATTGCGCGCCCATGATCGCGTTGTTGCGCCCAATTTGTGGGTTTGCGTCGGTCTGGTACGCCTTCAATGCCACATAAAGGTAGTCTGCATGCTGGCCCGCTAGCTTGGGGTAGCTGCCATCGATCGGCTTGTTCAAACCTTCGCCGTGGCAAGCGGCGCAATTGCCTTTGGTCAGCAGTGCTTGCACTTCCGGTGGCGTGATGCCCTTGCCTTTGGCCGGCTCAGCGGGCAAGCCTTTGCCGCTTGCTTCGTAAAAAGCCGCGATTTCCTGGATGTCGGCATCGCTCAAAGGTGCGGCCACACCCTTCATCGACGGGTGCTTGCGATCACCTTTGCGGTAAGCGGTCAGAGCCGATGCGATGTACTTGGCGTTTTGCCCTGAAATCTTGGGGACCTTGTGCACTTCAGGGAAGCTGGCTTGGTAGCCAACGATGCCGTGGCAACCGATGCACATGGCCACCTTGGCCTGCACATTCGGGGCGCCTGTGGTCTGGGCGTTGGCCCCGCTCAAAATCAAAAAGGACAGGGCCATCAGCCCGAGGTGGGTGAACGACTGGGAAGGTGTCTTCATGGGGCACTCAGGGTGGGTTGGCTGGCTGGAAAAACACAGAACCAGCATCATTATTGAGGCACGGCCTATACTCGTACACAGTAACAACCCGGTTGAGCCCGCGCATGAAATTCCAAGGTACTGAGCAATATGTTGCCACCGAAGACCTCAAACTGGCCGTCAATGCGGCGCTGAAACTACAGCGCCCCTTGCTGGTCAAGGGAGAACCGGGTACGGGCAAGACCATGTTGGCCGAACAGGTCTCTGAAGCACTGGGCTTGCCCCTGCTGCAGTGGCACATCAAATCGACCACAAAAGCACAGCAAGGTCTGTACGAATACGACGCCGTCAGCCGCTTGCGCGACAGCCAGTTGGGCGATGAAAAAGTCAAAGACATCCACAACTACATCGTCAAGGGTGTGCTGTGGCAGGCCTTTGATGCCGACCAGCCCGTTGCCTTGCTGATCGACGAAATTGACAAGGCCGACATCGAGTTTCCCAACGACCTGCTGCGAGAAATCGACCGCATGGAGTTCTATGTGTACGAGACACGGGAGCTGGTCAAGGCCAAGCACCGCCCGCTGGTCATCATCACGTCGAACAACGAAAAAGACCTGCCCGACGCGTTCTTGCGCCGCTGCTTCTTCCACTACATCCGCTTCCCTGATCCCGTGACGATGAAGCAGATCGTGGATGTGCACTTCCCCAACATCAAGCAAGAACTACTGGCTGCTGCCATGCGCCACTTCTACGAGGTGCGCAACTTGCCTGGTTTGAAGAAAAAGCCCAGCACCTCAGAGCTGATCGATTGGCTCAAGCTCTTGGTGGCCGAAGACATTCCGCTGGAAGCCTTGCAGAGCAAAGACGACAAGGTCAGTGTGCCTCCCTTGGTGGGTGCGTTGCTCAAAAACGAGCAAGACCTGAGTCTCTTTGAAAAGCTCGTGCAGATGGCACGTCACAACCGCTGATCAAGCCTGGCGTGCGGCGCGACCCAGTGTGGCTGGGTTGGCTCGCACCACGCGGTTGCGGCCCTCTGCCTTGGCGCGGTACAAGGCCTCGTCGGTGCGGCGCAAAAGCGATTGCAAAGGCTCGCCTGGGCTGTCTGCGCAGGCCAGCCCAACGCTGATCGAGACCGTGATGACCTCGTCGTCCCACGGCACGCTGATCTTTGCAACGGCTTCGCGCAGCCGCTCAGCTGCTTGCTCTGCACCTTCGTGCAGCGTGTGCGGTAGCAGCACGCAAAACTCTTCGCCGCCATAGCGTGCGACGCGGTCGACCTCTCGGGCTTGCGCCTGCAGTGTGCGCGCCACAGCCACCAGCACGGTGTCGCCGGCGGCATGCCCGATGCGGTCGTTGATGCGCTTGAAGTGGTCGATGTCGACCAAAAGCACCGAGTACGGATCATGGAAGCGCTGCAGGCGCTGATCTTCGCGGTCCAGCAAATACTCGATCGCGCGTCGGTTGAGCAAGCCGGTCAAGGCATCGTGGTGAGACAGGTGTTCGAGCCGACGCACCAGGCGCATCACCACGATGTAACCCAGCACAAAGCTGCATGAGATCGACAGGGACAGCGTGCTGAACACCAGCACGAAGCGGGTCACGTCTGGCGACAGGTTCAGCCAAGGCAAGTGCCAGCGTTGCAGGGCCACGGTGCAGCCCACCAAGGCGACCAGCAAGGTGGCTGTGCCCAAGGTGGCTGTGTGAACCCAGGCGGCTTTTTCAGAGAATTCGGCCTTGATCGGCGCGTAGTTCTCGATCAGGGTTTGAATCAGCACCATGGTGATGGCGCCGCAACTCAGCAGCACGCCGATGTTGCTCCACCCCATGGGCAATGCCACGGCCATGTCAAAGCCAATCACGCCGACCAAGGTTCCGGTGTGCGCCCACTCGTTGCCAGGAATCCGCACGAATGCTTGTAAGCCCCGGCGCAAGGACACGGCGCCGACCGTCGCCAGCGCGCAGCCAATGAGGGTGAGGTCGTCATCGGGCTTGGCGCTGATCACGGTGAGGGCCAAGGCCACGCCATTTGCCAAACTGGCCACCATCCATTGACGCGCAGCCTTGCGTGACAGGCCCATCCATGTGCCGCCCACCCACCACATGACCGTGGTCAGTGTGTGGTTCAGGACGATGAAGGCCAGCAACAAATGGCGCAGTTCCATGGCTTGTTTGAGGTGGACGTTGGGCGCGGTGTGCGTCAGAAAAAGTCTGTTCAGAACACAAGCGGCTCGGGCCAAGCAGGCCAACCAGGGGTCAAAATACGGGCTGTTTCGTGGGAATGCATATGCTCATTGATTTCTTCTTCGCCTTGCGCTCTGCGCGGCTGCCGGTGACGATTCCCGAGTACCTCAGCTTGCTTGAAGCGATCAAGGGCGATGTGATCGGTCCGTCGTTAGATGAGTTCTACCATCTTGCGCGCATGACGCTGGTCAAGAATGAAGCTCATTTTGATAAATTTGACCGGGCGTTTTCCACCTACTTCAGGGGGGTTACCGAAGGAATTGACTTCACCAAGGAAATACCCCTAGATTGGCTGCGCAAGCAATTTGAGCGTGAGCTGACCGCCGAAGACCGTGCCAAGCTCGAAGCCATGGGCTGGGACAAGCTCATGGACCGCATCAAAGAGCTCATGGAGGAGCAAAAGGAGCGGCACGAAGGCGGTAACAAATGGATCGGCACGGGCGGCACGTCGCCTTTTGGTGCCCATGGCTATAACCCCGAGGGCATACGCATCGGGCAAGACAAAAGCCGCCACCGCAAGGCCGTCAAGGTGTGGGACAAGCGAGAGTTCAAAGACTACGACGACTCGATCGAACTCGACACCCGCAACATCAAGGTGGCGCTGCGCCGCCTTCGCAAGTTCGCGCGCCAAGGGGCGGCCGAGGAGCTTGACTTGGACCACACCATCCATGCCACTGCGGCCAACGCGGGCATGCTGGACATCAAGATGGTGCCCGAGCGGCACAACGCTGTGAAGGTGCTCTTGATGATGGACGTGGGGGGATCGATGGACGACCACATCCACCGTGTAGAGGAGCTGTTTTCAGCGGCCAAGTCAGAGTTCAAGCACCTCGAGTTTTATTATTTCCACAACTGTGTCTATGACTTCATGTGGAAGAACAACCACCGCCG
>JAVLFO010000199.1:0-3704 GCA_046052805.1 Aquabacterium sp.
GCTGGCGCTCAGCTGCACGGTCTCGTTGGGCTCGGCCAGGTTGTCAATCAGCGCAGGCACGCGCACCACGACTTGGTCGGCTGGCGTGTTGGCTGGCACCACGATCGTGGCTTTGCCGGTGACGGGGTCGATGGCCACCACCGTGTCAAAGCTCAAACCGCCGTCGAACGAGACTTTGACCACACCGATGTCTTTGCCCAGATCGGCCGGGTTGGTGCTGCCAGCGGTGAGTTTGACGTCAAGCGGGGTCGGCGTCGTGCTGGGGTGGCTCAAGACGAGCTTGAAGTCCAGGTCTTTGCCTTCGATGGCCGTGGGGCTGCTGATCGATTGCACCGCCGGGCGGTCGTCGTCCTTTGTGCCGCCATCGCCCGTTCCATCGTCTGCGATCGTCCCGGTGCCAACGCCCTGGGAGATACCGGCGTTAACAGGGTTGCTCAAAGTGACGGTGAAAGTCTCCCGCCCTTCATATACGTTGTCATTGGTGATCGGCACGCTGATGAGCTTGCTGGTCTCACCCGGCAGAAACGTGACTTTGCCTGAGGTAGGCGAAAAGTCTGCTTGCCCAAGGCCCGTTGCAGTGCCATTGGCGGTGCCGTAACTCACGGTCACAGGCTGTGTGGAGGCCGAATCTAAGGTGATCTTGAAAACCGCAACCCCAGCACCTTCATTGACCGTGACCGAGTTGATCGACAGCTGGCGCGAGGCAGGCTCTGGCGGCAAAGCAGCCGCAGGCGCCGGCGACGCGGGCTGAACAGCCGACGAGAGGCCAAGGGGGATACCGGCAGGCACCCGTTCAGTACCGAACTCGAAGGACTGCTGCCCGACTGTCTCGACCACACGGTCCACGCGCAGCCCCGGCAACAAGCCGCCAGCGGCAGTGCCTGCCAAGCCAGCTGCGGTAACCGCGTCATCATCGCCACGCTCGACAGCAGCAATGACTGCGTCGGCATCAGATGCTGGAGCCTTGACGACGAACGGCGTACCCTTATCCGGTGAGATGCGAACGATGCCATCCTGGGAGGTCAGGATCTGTTCGCCGTCGTCGACATGATCGCCAACTTTGATGGCGACAAGCCGGCCGTCTTTGTGCTTGATGAAAGCAGTACCCCAGACACCAGTGACCTTACCAGCGGAAATCGACAGAACAGGCATCGCGCACCAACGTGAATTAGTTGTAATCTCCATCAGGTTACAACGGTTTACAACCTTGTTGGCGCTACGGGATACCCCCCATACGCACGGAAATTGTTTCCAGATTTCGCAGGATCAAATGAGCCATGCGGATCAGGCTCAGCGGGTGGCGCGCTGCATCACCCTGTCGATGTACGCGGGCCCATCAAATGGCAGGCCTGAGCGCTGCGACGCCCACACCATTTCACCCAAGGCTTCCATCACTTCGTGATGCGCGTCGTGCAGCGATCCACGGCGAGCGGCCAACAAGGCCACGGCCGCCTGGATGCCACGAGGTTGGTCGATGCTGACCTGTTCCATGATGGACAGGTGCATCGATAGGTGCAAAAACGGGTTCTGCCGCCCCTCTTCAACCGTGAACACCGCCGCCACTGCGGCCTCCTCATCGCTGAGGTCCTCGTGGTACTCGGGGTGTTGCACGATCCAGTCAGCGGCCATCGCCTCGAGCGGCGTGACCGGCTGACCCGCCCTGTGTTTGGCCCAGACCTCGCAAAAAAAGCGACGAACTTGCTCTTGGCTGGGCGCAAACATGGGCGGCTCGTTTCAAGCGGTCAGGTCAAACGCCCAGGAGTTCGACTTCGAACATCAGGGTGGCGTTGGGTGGGATCACGCCGCCAGCGCCGCGGGCACCATAGCCCAAAGCCGCTGGGATCACGAGGATGCGGGTGCCGCCCACTTTCATGCCCTGAACGCCTTCATCCCAACCACGAATCACATGGCCAGCAGCCAGGGGGAACTCGAACGGGTCGTTGCGGTCCTTGCTGGAGTCGAACTTGGCGCCCTTGACGCCATCGTTGTAGAGCCAGCCGGTGTAATGCACGCTGACATAAGCGCCAGCCTTGGCGACTTCGCCAGTGCCTTCAACGGTGTCTTCGTATTGCAGGCCGGAGGCGGTGGTGACGACGGGCATGGCGGATCCTTTCAAAGGGTCGGCAGGCGCTTGAATGCGCCCACGCTGAAATAAAAGAGGCCAGAGTCTAACCGTTGGACTCTGGCCTGTGGGTGGCTGAGGGCATGCCCAAAGCCACAGCATCCGAAACATCAAATGGACATGAGCTGGCGCACGCCCTCGGCTTCCATGTCGGCACCGCGACCGCGTTGAATGACTTCGCCACGCTCCATCACCAAGTACTGGTCGGCGAGCTCTGCAGCGAAATCGTAGAACTGCTCCACCAACACCACCGCCATCTTCTGCCCATTCAAGCCTTCGTCGGCCAGCTTGCGAATGGCACGCCCGATGTCTTTGATGATGCTGGGCTGGATGCCTTCGGTGGGCTCATCCAAGATCAGGAGTTTGGGGCCAGCCGCCAAGGCACGTGCGATGGCCAGTTGCTGCTGCTGCCCGCCCGAAAGGTCGCCACCACGGCGATGCAGCATTTGCTTGAGCACAGGAAAAAGCTCAAACAACTGCTCGGGGATGGGCGTGCTGCCCGGCTTGCTGGCCAAGCCCATTTCCAGGTTTTCTTGCACGGTGAGGCGCCCGAAAATCTCGCGCCCCTGGGGCACATAGCCCACACCCAGGCGCACGCGCTCGTAAGGCTTGAGCTTGTCGATGCCCTGCCCGTCCAGCTTGATGGCGCCCGACTTGATCGGCACCAGGCCCATCAGGCTCTTGAGCAAGGTGGTTTTGCCCACGCCATTGCGGCCCAACACCACCGTGACTTCGCCCAGCTTGGCCTCAAAGCTCAGGCCGCGCAAGATGTGCGAGCCACCGTAGTACTGGTTGACTGTTTCAACGTTCAACATGCATTTTTCCTTCGCGTTGCTTGACGGCCGACACACCCGGCTCAGCGGCCGAGGTAGACCTCAACAACCTTGTCATTGGCCTGCACTTCGGCCAGGGTGCCTTCGGCCAGCACCGAGCCTTCGTGCAACACGGTGACCTTCTTCTTTGCGGCGTTGGCGCCCTGCGTGGTCAGCTCGCCGATGAACTTCATGTCGTGCTCGACCACCACCAGAGAGTGCGCGCCTTCGAGTGACAAAAACAGCTCGGCCGTGCGCTCGGTTTCTTCATCGGTCATGCCGGCCACGGGTTCGTCGAGCAGCAGCAGCTTGGGGTCTTGCATCAGCAGCATGCCGATTTCAAGCCACTGCTTTTGCCCGTGGGACAAGAGCCCCGCCGTGCGCTGGGCCTGCGTCTGCAGATGGATGAGCTTGAGCATTTCGGAGATGCGATCGAGTTGCTCGCTGCTGAGCTTGAAGAACACCGATGCACGTGCGCGGCGGTCGGCTTTGAGCGAGAGCTCCAGGTTCTCGAACACGCTCAGGTGCTCGAACACCGTGGGTTTTTGGAACTTGCGGCCAATGCCGATCTGGGCGATTTCGTTTTCGCGCTTTTTCAGCAGGTCGATGGTGGAGCCAAAAAAGGCGGTGCCGCTGTCTGGGCGCGTCTTGCCCGTGATCACGTCCATCATCGTGGTCTTGCCGGCGCCGTTGGGGCCGATGATGCAGCGCATCTCACCCACCGAGATGTCCAGGCTGAGCTTGTTCAGCGCCTTGAAACCGTCGAAACT
>JAVLFO010000200.1:0-4884 GCA_046052805.1 Aquabacterium sp.
GAGAACACAACAATGCGCACCACTTACTGTGGTCTGGTCAGCGAAGCGCTGATGGGCCAGACCGTGACGCTGATGGGCTGGGCCCACCGTCGCCGCGACCATGGCGGCGTGATCTTCATTGACATGCGCGACCGCGAAGGCCTGGTTCAGGTCGTGTTCGACCCTGATCGCGCCGAGTCGTTCAAGATCGCCGAAGACGTGCGCAACGAGTTCTGCATCAAGATCACGGGCCTGGTGCGCGCACGCCCCGCCGGCACCGAAAACGCGGGCCTGACCAGCGGCAAGATCGAGATCCTGGCCCACACCCTGGAAGTGCTGAACGCCTCGGTGACACCACCGTTCCAGATCGATGAAGAGAACCTGTCTGAGACGACCCGCCTGACGCACCGCGTGCTGGACCTGCGTCGTCCGTACATGCAAAAGAACCTGATGCTGCGCTACCGCGTGGCGATGGAAGCGCGCAAGTTTTTGGACGAAAACGGCTTTGTCGACATCGAAACCCCGATGCTGACCAAGTCGACGCCAGAAGGCGCTCGCGACTACCTGGTGCCTTCGCGTGTGCACGACGGCGCGTTCTTCGCCCTGCCCCAGTCGCCCCAGCTGTTCAAGCAGCTGTTGATGGTGGCCGGCTTCGATCGCTATTACCAGATCACCAAGTGCTTCCGCGACGAAGACCTGCGCGCCGACCGTCAGCCTGAATTCACCCAGATCGATCTTGAAACGAGCTTCCTGACCGAACAGGAAATCCGTGACATGTTCGAAGGCATGATCCGCCACGTGTTCATGAAGGCTTTGAACGTGGACCTGGGTGTCTACCCGGTCATGAAGTACGCGGACGCGATGTTCCGCTTCGGCTCGGACAAGCCCGACCTGCGCGTCAAGCTCGAGTTCACCGAACTGACCGATGTGATGGGCGATGTGGACTTCAAGGTCTTCTCGGTGCCTGCCACCACCAAGGGCGGCCGCGTGGTGGCCCTGCGCGTGCCTGGCGGCGGTTCGATGAGCCGCAGCGAGATCGACGCCTACACCGAGTTCGTCAAGATCTACGGTGCCAAGGGCCTGGCCTGGATCAAGGTCAATGAAGTGGCCAAGGGCCGCGATGGCCTGCAGTCGCCCATCGTCAAGAACATCCACGACGCGGCACTGACCAAGATCCTGGAACGCACGGGCGCGCAAGACGGCGACCTGCTGTTCTTCGGTGCCGACAAGGAAAAGGTCGTCAACGACGCCATCGGCGCGCTGCGCCTGAAGGTGGGCCACTCGGACTTCGGCAAGGCCCATGGCCTGTTCGAAGACCGTTGGGCACCCCTGTGGGTGGTCGACTTCCCGATGTTCGAGTACGACGACGACAGCGAGCGCTGGAACGCCGTGCACCACCCCTTCACCGCCCCGAAAGACGGCCACGAAGACCTCATGGACACGGACCCCGGCAAGTGCATTGCCAAGGCCTACGACATGGTGCTCAACGGCTGGGAATTGGGCGGCGGCTCGATCCGTATCCACCGCGCTGAAGTGCAGTCCAAGGTGTTCAGCGCCTTGAACATCAGCAAGGAAGACGCGCAAGTGAAGTTCGGCTTCTTGCTGGACGCGCTGCAGTACGGTGCGCCGCCACACGGTGGTCTGGCCTTCGGTCTGGACCGCCTGGTCACCTTGATGACCAAGGCCGATTCGATCCGTGACGTGATCGCCTTCCCCAAGACGCAACGTGCCCAGTGCTTGCTGACCGGCGCGCCTTCGCTGGTCGACGAAAAGCAGCTGCGCGAGTTGCACATCCGCCTGCGCAACAGCGCCGCAGCGGCTGGCCAGGCACCTGCTGGCAACTGAGCGCCAAGCCAAGCGATTCAGCTTGCGGACACGCTCACATGAGGCCACCTTCGGGTGGCCTTTTTCATGGGCGCCAGCGGCTGGCATGACACACTGACAGCCATGAGCATTCACAAGATTCCGCAGTCGGTGCTGGTGGTGATCCACGCGCCCAACCTCGATGTGCTGTTGATCGAGCGGGCCAAGCAGCCCGGCTTTTGGCAAAGCGTGACGGGCTCGAAGGACTTTGAGCACGAAGACTGGGCACAGACCGCCATCCGCGAGGTGCTGGAGGAAACGGGCATTGCGGTGGGCTCGGCCGGCGTGCCTCACCACGCGCTGCAGGACTGGGCGCTGGAGAACGTCTACGAGATTTACCCCATCTGGCGCGCCCGCTATGCCCCTGGCGTGACGCACAACACCGAGCGGGTGTTTGGCCTGTGCGTGCCGCGCGACACGCCCATCACGCTGGCGCCGCGCGAGCACACACAGCATGCTTGGCACCCCTGGCAAGAGGCGGCCGACCGGTGCTTTTCGCCCTCGAACGCCGAGGCCATCTTGCAATTGCCGCAGCGTTTGCGCAACGCCGCGACCTGATCCCCGAGGGATTGGGGGCCATCAGGGGCATTTACAGGGCAAGCCCCCGTTTGAAGAAGGATTCACCGAGCGCCACTTGGGTTTAAGGTGGAGGCCATGAAGGCTTGCCATCGCAGGCCCGTGCTGGAACCCCGCCGTGCTCAACCCGCTTCAGTCGTCGCAGTTGCCACCCTCGACCTTGTCATCGCAACACCTGCGCGTGGCCACCTACAACATCCACAAGGGTGTGCGTGGCGTGGGGCCCACCAAGCGGCTTGAGATCCACAACCTGACGCTGGCCGTCGAAGCGCTGGACGCCGACATCGTGTGCCTGCAAGAGGTGCGGCGCTTTCACCACACCGACGCGCAGCATTTCTCGCGCACCGACTTTGGCCCGCTGTGCTGGCCCAAGGTGCCGCAGGCCGAGTACCTGGCCCCCGAAGGCTATGAGGTGGCTTACCGCACCAACGCGGTCACCAAACAGGGCGAGCATGGCAATGCCCTGCTGGCACGTTGGCCGCTGGGCCACATCGGGCACCACGATGTCTCTGACCACCGCTTTGAGCAGCGCGGCTTGCTGCACGTGTCGGTGCACTGGCGCGGCGTGGAGGTGCACGTGGTGGTGGTGCACCTGGGCCTGATCCATGCCAGCCGGGTGCGTCAAGCTGAGCGCTTGGCGCAGCTGGTGCGTGAGCACATCCCGCCCGGTGCGCCTGTGGTGGTGGCCGGCGACTTCAACGATTGGAACGAAAAGCTCGACCACATCCTGGAGGCCGAAGGGCTGCAACGCGCCTTGCGCGACGATGCGCGTGTGCCGACCTTTCCATCGCTGATCCCGGTGCTGGCCCTCGACCGTGTCTACACGCGGGGGCTGAGCTGCCAGTCGATCATGGTGCCGCGTGGGGGTGCCTGGGCCCGTTTGTCTGACCACCTGCCGCTCGTGGTGGAACTGGACCTGGCCGCTTGAGCATGTTCGAGCGCCGAGAGGATGCCCCCCGAGAGGCCTTTGAAGGCCTGGCGTGGTACGCCCAGCGCAAGCCTGTGTTCACAGGCCACAACGACGTGACCCTGCTGCAAGGCGGGCGGGCGCTGTTCCCGGCGCTGCAGTCGTGCATTGACGGCGCCAGACACACGGTGTGGCTGGCGCTTTACTTGATCTCACCGCTGGGGCAAAGCGGCGGCGTGCTGCAAGCCTTGATGCGGGCGGCACGGCGCGGCGTTCAGGTGTATTTGGTGGCCGATGGCGTGGGCTCACGCGAGGTGCCTGATGCGCTGTGGAAGGAGCTGAGCGCCGCGGGCGTGCGCGTGACCATCTACCGCCCCCTGCACAAGTTGTGGGGCCTGCTGGATGCGGGCCAATGGAAGCGCATGCACATGAAGCTGTGCGTGACCGACGAGGACTGCGCCTTCATTGGCGGCATCAACCTGATCGACGACCACTACGACCTGCACCACGGCTGGTCAGATGCGCCACGCCTGGACTACGCGGTGCAGGTCAAGGGGCCGGTGGTGACGCCGGTGCTGCACACCATCAAGGCGATGTGGACGCGCTCGAAGTTTGGCCGTGACTGGCGCGATGACCTGGCTCAATGGGCGCAAGACCCTGGCCGCCTGCGCAAGGCCCAGCGGCTGTGGCAACACGCCCGGCTGCGCCTGACGCCCAATGAGCAATCGCGCTTGGCCGAGGCGGTGGGCACGCCCCAGGCCATGCGCTGCGCCTTTGTGCTGCGAGACAACCTGCGTCAGCGGCGCACCATCGAGCAAGCATCGCTGCAAGCGATCCAGCAGGCGCGCACCCGCATCGACATCGTCACGCCGTACTTTTACCCGCGCCGCGCCTTGCGCCTGGCCTTGCGCGCGGCGGCCAACCGAGGTGTGACGGTGCGCCTGCTGTTGCAAGGCAAGGCCGACTACCGGATTGCCGCGCTGGCCGCGCAGGTCTTGTACGGCGAGCTGCAGTCCCACGGGGTGCGGATCTTCGAATACCAGCCGGCGTTCTTGCACGCCAAGGTGCTGTGTGTCGATGACGAGTGGGCCACGGTGGGATCGTCCAACCTGGACCCGCTGTCGCTGGTGCTGAACTTGGAGGCCAACCTCATCGTGCGCGACCGGGGCTTTGTGCGGACCCTGTCAACGTCCTTGAATGCGGATTTCGCCAACAGCCATGAGGTGCCCGCCCCTCAGATCGACGACCGCGGCAACCGCTGGGCCCAATGGCGACGCGGCTTTGTGCGCTGGCTGGCCACTTCGTACATGCGACTGGCCGGCGTGACCGGGCGTTATTGAGACGGCGTTTGCTGGCTGGCCCCGGCGTCTGTGCCCATGGCGGTGCTGGGTGAACCGATCACACCATGTGCCAGCGCTGGCCATAGGCAGGCGCCTGCGGCCATTGCCCCGCGTGCAGCGGTGGCTGCGCGTGCGTGTGCGACCAACGACGCGCCAACATCCACCCCGCATGGGCCACGACCAAGGCGGGCGCCCTGCCCGATGCGCCCGACCAGCCCT
>JAVLFO010000201.1:0-2600 GCA_046052805.1 Aquabacterium sp.
AGCCCTTCTGCTGTCAGCGACACTTTGCCGCCCTCAGAACGCAGTTGCCCGCCAAAGTCAATGCCCGACTGGGTGATGGCCGTCAACGAGCCCTGTGCGCCCAAGTTGAGCGCAGCGCCTGCGCCCACGTCCATGCGGTCGGCGCTGAAGGACAAATTGCCCAAGCCAAACGACTGCAGTTGCTGCGTCGACAAGTGGACGGTGCTGCCCATCTGGGCAAAGAAAGCTGCCGCCTCGCTGGAACCCAGCGTCGGCACAGCGCCCACGCCCGCCGGCGCACCGCCGTCGATGGCCACGCTGTTGAAATTGGCCGAGCCATTCGGCGTCGCCAACAATTTGCCGCCCGAGTAACCCCACAACTGGCCAATGGCCAGAGAGCCCGCCCGGGGTTGCAGGCTGGCATACAGCCACGGCTGCGCCTTGGCC
The DNA here is from genome assembly GCA_046052805.1 of Aquabacterium sp. Classification (GTDB taxonomy): domain Bacteria; phylum Pseudomonadota; class Gammaproteobacteria; order Burkholderiales; family Burkholderiaceae_C; genus Aquabacterium. The sequence continues at coordinate 427 of JAVLFO010000201.1, forward strand.
GTCGGGTCGGAAGCCGGCGCCTTCAGGGTGGTGGACCACCCCAGTTCATCGTCCAGCAAAGAGGCAGATCCCGTGGTGACGCCATACACCGGGGCATACCCGCTGTTGGCCGCACCGCCACGCTGCAGGGGACCGATCACGACCGAGCCATTGATGTCGGCGCCCAGGGCCACCTTGCCACCGATCACCGACACGAAGCCCGCATCGGCACCTTCGACGTAGCTGCCCACCGTGGACAGGGTGCTCGCGGTTTTGCTGGGGTTGATCAAGGCCGTGTAGCGCGTGCCTGCATTGGCATCCTCCAGCGACACCAGCCCTTGCGAGTCCTGCAGCAGGGATGCGTAGAGCTGGCCAGAGGCGTAACGCACGCTGCCGCCGGAGATGTCGAGCTTGGCGCCGCTGGACGTCACATTGGCGCCTTGTGTGGCCAACACCAGGTTGCCGCCCCGGATCGACAGCTCATTGGCCGTGCGCCCAATGAGGTTGTAGTAACCGGTCACGTTGGCCAGGCTGACAGCCTGCCGCGCATCGGCAAACACATCCTGTCGGTACACCACGCCATTGCGCTGAACGGGCGAATCGGCCAGTTCAATCTGGAAAACCGTCGCGCTGAGCTGATTGCGGCTCATGGGCAGGCTCACATCGCGCAAGCCCGCCACGCTGATCGTGGCGCCAGCGTCCACCACCAGCGAACTGCTGTCCAGAGAGGAACTGGTGCCGTAGAACAGGCTGGAGAAGCGCGCGTTCTCGGCGGCGCGCACCTGCACGTTGCCAGACACTGCCTGCACCAGCGCACCCGAATCGATGCGGACGTCCTTGCCATCGATGTTCACGCGGGAGCGGTAGAACGCTTCGCCGCTGGTCTGCGTGGCACTGCCTTGATCTGGCGTGACCGAGGTGATGCTGCCCGCGCCAAGCTCGACCGTGCCCAGCGCATTCGCCAGACGCGGACCCGATGTGTCGGACGCCTGGTAGGTGTCCTTCATGGCTTGCAGGAAGATGGCCCCGTTCTGCCCCTTGACCGCGGTGGTGGCCGACAGCACGCCATTCTGGCGGACGGTCATGCCCACCAAGTTGATGGTGCCCTTTTCGGCCACCACCTGGTTGATTTTCTGCTCCAGCCCGGCGGTGCCCGAGGTCACGGTCTCACCGTTGGCATCCACCGCATAGGTTTGTGCCGCGGCCTGCTCCACCGTGTTGAGGCCCGCGGGGTCACCCGCTGCGGCGCTGAAGGCATCGACGGCCACCACCAGGCCACGCTGGATGGTGTCCTTCGTGTTGGCGTACAGATAGACCTTCTTGCCGGCCGCCAGGATGGTTTGGCCAGAGGGGGTCTCGATGCGGCCCTCGTTGTAGACCTGCGGTGCAACCATGATCACATCGCCACCCGCCAGGGCCTTGATCTCGGCCCCGCGCTCGATGGTGATGAAGCCCTTGCGGTTCTCTGCATCGCTGCCAAAAACCGGTGCGCCGGTCTGGATGGCGCGCAACCCCTTCTCGTAGTTGTCGCGGGACAAACTCAGCGCCGTGGCCACGAAGCGGCCCGTGTCAATGCGTGCCGTGGGGCCAAAAATGATGCCGTTGCGGTTCTGGAGGATGACCTCGCCATTGGCCTTGATGTGGCCCAGGATGACCGATGGATCGCCCGACCAGATGTTGTTCAGCGCAGAGCCCAGCGTGGGCTGGTTGAACTGGACGGTGTAGTTGGCACCGATGTCGAAGGTGTCCCAGTTGATGATGACTTTGCGATCGAACTGGTCGATGACCATCGTGCGGCCATCGCTGCCATAACCGTCACGGATCTTGAAGCTGCCCATGTCCTGCGCGATGCGATCGGCAGCCGTGCTGCGGACCGGCAAATTGGACATCGTGCGCTGCGTGAACTGGGCGGCAGACCGCTGCACCGCGGCCGCCATGGAACGCGTTTGCGCCATGACCAGGTCTGGCAGCAGCAAACTGCCACCCGCCACCCCCAACAACACAGAACAAGCCGACACCAAGGCCGACGACGTGCCGCGGCTTTCCCCGCCGCCCGCCTTGCCCGAACTGCGGGTGTGCTCGGCAGCAGGAACGATCATCCCTCGGGACCGGTCAAACACCAGTCGATGCGCGCGCTTGTTCATCTTGTTTCGTCCTTCTGTCGGTATGACTGCTTCTCGATGAGGTGACGATCC
>JAVLFO010000202.1:0-3268 GCA_046052805.1 Aquabacterium sp.
TGGCACTGAGACAAGTGGTGCAGGATGTCTGGGTGTTTCTGGTCAAACACTTGGTGATCGAACGCTTAATTTTAAGCAAACTGTTTGTTTGTTTCCCAACTCTCGTAGAACTGCAGATTGAGAATGTTGGATTGAGTGGTAATCTTGCTGGACTGTTCACAGTTCTACAAGCAGCTTCAATGCTTGAATAGTGGCCTGATCCAATCCCTGACCTGCCACGCTTGTTCCCGCTTTCGCTTCATTCATCAAATCCCGTAGACCACTAATCTTCTTGCGAAGTCCCACCAACTCTTCAGCACGTGCCTTCAACGTTGCAGGCAATTTGCCGTCTTCCAAAAACTCCATTTCTCATTTCAGAAAAGATCAACTCACTTGTCCAATTTTTTTTAAAAAAAAGTGAGATTCGATAACAGTGGTCCGAAACCGAAATTACCTTCTCCGTTTCATATTAAAGGTAACACTATCCCTATGAGACCCACCACTGGTTTTTTTTCCCCCTCCCATTTCCTGCAGTTCTTGGAGACGTTAAGACCTTTCAAACCCACCAAATTTTATCAAAATCGGCTGAGGATTGGTTGAGATCCAAGCACTTTAAGGTCACCGCCATATGATTCTTATAATTTAGCTGGGTCTCTCCAGCTTGTTTTTTGTATTCTTCGTGAGCTCCTCTTCACCTTTTCAAAAAGACACGTTTAGCACGAGGTTTTGGTGAGACAACAAGTCCGGGCTATTCGAGGAAGGTGGGGGGGGGGGAGGATAGGTTACATGTAATTTTTATGGGTCTTATGTTTGTTTGAGCTGTTGATTTGTGAACTGCGAAAAAAACACAGCAGGTTGATTACAAGCTGCTGAAGCAAGTTGGGGTGACGGCAAAGCTTGAGTTAAGTGTAATGTTTAAGGTAACAAAAATTCTAAGTTTGAAGCTCGCTTTGTGGTGAGAATTTATGTCTCTTCCTAATTCCCGTGTGCGGCTCTTTGACAATTGACTTTCCTTCCTGTTCAATAATCAACTCAAGGATTGCCCGTCGCTGCATCGCAATGTAATAGAGCAGAGTGCAATCCAGGTTATCCCAGGTATCCTTTACACAATTCCAAATGGCATCTTCGATTATAGCGGCATTTTTCCCGGAGTACTCCGGAATCTCATGTGATCTATTTTCGACGGCTTTCTTTAGCAGATTCCAAAGTCCAAGGTCGCAATAGTTAACTTCCGGAGAATGTCGGGATTGTTTTAGAAGTCTGATTCGGCGTAGTGCGGCTGCATGGACTATGCTTTTATGAACCAAGTTACCTATCCCTCCCTTTCGGTTGTTGTAACCATGCCCAGGAGCGCCATCTTCTTGCGCTATGTAAAGATGTGGTTGGTAGTTCGTTGCTGGAATTGCACAAGCCAGGCGATCAACCTGTGCATTGTACTCGCTTTCCTTATCAAGATCGATGTTAATCTCTCTTGATGTAGTCCCACTTAAACTTTTATCAGGAGTTTCATAATAATTTATCATGGAATCGAACAACCCATTCTGTGTTTCACAAATCTGCTTATAACGATACCCGTCAATAGTGACAGGTTCGTACATTGGATCACCCGCACGGTTAACGATTTCTCCATTACGCAACCGATTTCGCTTGCGACGCTTAACTCCACGTACACGTGCCAGAAGGATGCGACCATCAAAATTAGGATCAAGATACATCTTCCCTTCTTGCATAATCGTTCTGGGCTTTGTAACCGAACCGAAGAGAAAAATCTTTGGCTCATGCTTTCCTCCGCTATCGAACTCCACGGGAATATCTCTCTTGGGCTTCTTTCTCCGTCCCTGAGCAGGAGCAGCCTGAGGCTCTTCCTCCTCGATTTGGTCCAATTCATCAAAAATGAGACATCCATTATGGAGACGAATTTGAATGTATGCCTCATCATGACACTCAGTCAGTTCATCATCTCGCTGCAAAGCCTCTGGTGCAAACTTCTTTCGTTCGGTAATGGCAACTTCGTCTAGAAAAGGTCGTTTTCGTATGATTCGCTTGGTAAACGTTCCGTCATTCAACTCCCGGCATATTGTTGACGCAGACGGGGACACGCTTTGAGCACCTTGCTTTTGAGTAAGCCATGTGGTTCTTTGCTTCAAGTTCACTGCCATCCTCCTCAAAGTGGTACGTCCTTTCACTTTGTTGTGCTCTTCGACAATCGCTTTCCGTTTAGTAGGTGTCAGCTGCGAGGGTCGCCCTTTCTTCTTTTTTGGCAACATCTGTCCATCCACGTTAGCTTGATTTACAACTTTCAGGATCGTCTTCTTGGACACACCATAGTACTCAGCAAGAATGCGTGCTGGTTGCTTTGGTTGTCCAGGTCCCCTTTTAAGCTCTTCATCTTCCACAAATATATCGGATGCATGATGTGCTTTCTTTCCCTTCGGCCTCACTCTAATGTTCTTTGCAACAGCCGCTTTAAGCGCTGCAAAATCCCTGGACTGCACTAGATTCTTAAGCTTCTCCCGCTCAAAATTTTGTGTCTGTCTCGCTAAATCCTTCTCTAACTGCTGTTTTTCAATAAAAGCATAGTCAAGCATAATATGGCTGTGTGCTTCTTCCGTTAAATTCGCGTTAGCTGAGTTGGACTTGAAAACAGTGAAAGGATCGCCCACGTATGCAGAGCGAAAAGGCATTTTCTTCATGTCGCTGTCGCTTTTCTTTATTCGAGGACCCTTTGCAACAGCCTCAACGCCGTTCCCAGCGTTAGATGCTTCACCTCCGTTCATATTTTTTGTGATCCCCTCGACCCATTTAAAATTGTTTTGAGATACCCCATGTCGCACGGTATCTCCGTTAAGTTCAACGAGTCCGACAGTGCCAAAGACGTTTATGCCTTATCTTGCCATTTCGGTCATTGATTGATGAGCATTAGGGGCGCTCGCAGTGCAAATTTGGTGAGATTCTGTTGAGTGGTTCAAAAGTTATACACAATCGTCGCCAATCGCGAAATCTAGACGGTACTTATTCAATTCTTTATAGAATCCAATAAAAATTGGATCAGGTTGTAGCCCTGGATACTAGCTTTCAGCCGATATATTTTTCACCCTTAACGGATGTGTATGAGAGGCGGAGGGTGTGGTTTTGTGAAGTGCGAAAAAATACTGTTACCTTTAATATGAAACGGAGACGGTATTTTTGAAATTGACATTGCAAAAGCTTCTAAAGGTTGACCAATGGTTCCGAAAGTCCCTGTCAAGACGATGCCGACGAGACAAAGAAGGGCTGAACTAGGTTTGAA
>JAVLFO010000203.1:0-2119 GCA_046052805.1 Aquabacterium sp.
GGGTGCATCTCGGGGTAGGCGCCCACCTCGATGTGGAAGTGGCTGCCGGTTTCTTCACGGATGAAAGCCACCAACTCGCTGGCGTAGCGGAACTCGCCAAAGCCGCCGTAGCCGCTGGGCAGGTCGCCGCGCAGGGCCACGATGCGTTTGATGCCATCGGCCTTGAACTGGGCCAGTTGCTCGCGCACGCTGGCCTTGCTGGCGCCGATGCACGAGAAGTGCGGCGCGGCGTCAAAGCCCTCGGCCAGGATGGCACGCACGGTCTGGATGGTGCCGTCTTGCGTGGAGCCACCCGCCCCGTAGGTGACCGAGCAGTACTCGGGCTTGAGCGGGTAGAGCTGCTGGCGCACGGCGGCCAGCTTGTCAGCGCCTTCGGGCGTCTTGGGCGGGAAGAACTCCAGGCTGACAGGGACGCGGCTTTGGGTCGTCATGGGCAAAGGCTCTTGGCAGGACAGATGGGCAAGGTCGATGGGGTCGCGGATCAGGCGCGTTCGGCGCGCACAAAGAACTCGCGGTTGCCGTCACGGCCGGTGATGGGACTGTTGAAGTAAGCGCGCACTTTCAAGCCATTCTCGGTGCAGGCTTGCTTGATGCGGGCCTCAACCACGGGGTAGCTCTCAGCGTCTTTGACCAAACCGCCACGACCGATTTGCTCAGGCTGCAGCTCAAACTGGGGCTTGACTAGCAGCATCAGCTCGCCCTTGGGTGCCATGAAAGGCACCAGCGAAGGCAGCACCAGGGTCAGCGAGATGAATGACAGATCGCCCACGATGAAGTCGAAGCCGCCTTCGGGTGCGGCATCGCCCATGTCTTCGACCGTGAGGTGGCGGGCGTTCACGCCTTCGATCACGGTGACTTGCGGGTGGCCGGCGATCGAGTGATGCACCTGGCCATGGCCCACGTCGATGCCCACGACGCGCTCGGCGCCCAGGGACAGCATCACCTCGGTGAAGCCGCCGGTGCTCTGGCCCACGTCCAGGCAGGTCTTGCCGGTCAGGTCAACCGGGTGTTTGCAGGCAGCGCAGTGCTTGAGCGCGCCTTCGAGCTTGAGGCCGGCGCGCGACACCCAGCGGGTCTCGGCGTCGTCCAGCACCTTGAAATCGGCCCCGATGGGCAGCGCTTCACCGGCCTTGCGCACCAGCGTCCAGCCCTTGGGGCCATGCCACTGGATGGCACCCTGCTCCACCAGCCGCTGGGCGGCCGATCGGGTGGGGGCGAGGCCCAGCGCGAGGATTTGTTGGTCGGCGCGTTGGGTCAGTTCGGGCAAGGTGGCCATGGGAGTCGATTCAAAGGGTCAAAAAGAAAGAAAGCGCGTGCCGCACCAGGCGACACGCGCAGCAGCCTGGTCTACCGATCAATAACGGTAGGTGTCAGGCTTGTAAGGGCCTTGCTTGCTCACGCCGATGTAGTCGGCTTGCTCTTGCGACAGCTCGGTCAGCTGGGCGTTGAGCGTCACCAATTGCAGGCGAGCCACCTTTTCATCGAGGTGCTTGGGCAGCACGTAGACCTTGCCATTTTCGTACGCATCTTGGCGCGTGAACAGCTCGATCTGGGCGATGGTTTGGTTGGCGAAGCTCGACGACATCACGTAGCTGGGGTGACCCGTGCCGCAGCCCAGGTTCACCAAGCGGCCCTTGGCCAGCATGATGATGCGCTTGCCGTCAGGGAAGATCACGTGGTCGACCTGGGGCTTGATCTCTTCCCACTTGCACTTGGCTTCGGCTTCGGCGACATCGATCTCGTTGTCGAAGTGGCCGATGTTGCAAACGATGGCGTTTTCCTTCATCGCTTCCATGTGCTTGAAAGTGATGATGCTCTTGTTGCCCGTCGCGGTCACGAAGATGTCGGCCTTGTCAGCGGCGTAGTCCATGGTGACCACGCGGTAGCCTTCCATGGCGGCCTGCAGGGCGTTGATCGGGTCGATCTCGGTCACCCAAACTTGGGCCGACAGGGCGCGCAGCGCTTGGGCCGAGCCCTTGCCCACGTCACCGTAGCCCGCGACCACGGCGATCTTGCCGGCGATCATGACGTCGGTGGCGCGCTTGATGCCGTCCACCAGGGACTCGCGGCAGCCGTACAGGTTGTCGAACTTGGACTTGGTCACCGAGTCGTTCACGTT
>JAVLFO010000204.1:0-2992 GCA_046052805.1 Aquabacterium sp.
GTCGTCGGCAGCGTCAGATGTGTATAAGAGACAGCTGGTACAGGGCTTTGCGCTGCGTTATGCACCCTCGGTCGAAGAAGCCGTGCCCGGGGCGTTGTTTGCGGTCGGCAAATCCTGGCCCTTCAACCGCAAGGGTCCCACGGCACTGAACATCAACAGTTGCAGCGGCACGGTCACCCTTCTGGCCAACGACAACGCGCCATTCACCGCTATTGCCATTGCCTTGGCCGAGATGGACGGCGAAGGCCCGGTCGCCCTTGAATTCAATGCCCAACACGAGGACGGCACAGAGGCGCACCACAGCGTCAAGCTTGACAAGCCAGGCTGGCACCGCGTGGCCTTCCCGGCCTCATTCAAGGGCATCACATCCTTGGCTTGGCAACAAGGCGATTGCGTGAGCAACAAGGCCCACATGTTCAGCCAGATTGAACTGCAGCCTGCGCCTGCCAAGACCGCAGCAACGCCCTGAAATCACATCACGGCAAAGGCGTCAGCTGAACCTGGCCTGGGCGGCTGGAGTGGCGATCGATGGCGCTTTGCGTGGCCACCTCGACCGACGTTGAGCGCCCTCGGTAAACCGACTGCTTGAGCCACGCCAGTTCGGTGTCCAACAACTGCGCATCGCCGATACCCGTGTGCCAGACCTTGCGCTCGGCGTCCCAGCGGTAGCCACGCCCACGCAGTGCGTCTTTCGAGTCAAAAGGCGAGCCCGTGGCGTACACCCGAAAGCTCGGCGTTTGTGCCACACGCAGCAGTCGACCCAGCCCGGTCTCTTCGGCCATGGGCAGAGGCGCGGCCAGCACGGCCAGCAAGGCGTGGCAGTCCATCTCTGCACGGTGCGCGTCGTAGAACCAACCCAGCTCTTGCGCCAAAAACTCAAGTTTGGCCGAGCCTTTGCCCTGCTGCGACCAGTCGATGTCGGCCAGCGAGCACGCCCACGGCAGCTGGGCAAACAGCGGCAGCCGTTGCTCCATGAAAGCGCGGTCAAAACGGGCGTTGTGCGCCACCACGAGGCGCACGCCTTGCATCAATGCGGCGATGGCAGCATCGTCCAGGCGCTTGCCGGCCACCATGTCATCGGTGATGCCAGTGACGCGCTTCGCATCGGGCGGGATCGGCTTGCCGGGGTCTTCCAGTTCGTCGTAGACGGCACTGATGCGCAAGGGCAACCCAGTGGCGGCATCGACGTCAACGAGCAGCAAGGCCAGTTCGATGATGCGCTCTTTGCTGGCGTCCAGCCCGGTGGTTTCGGTGTCCAGCACCGCCACGCGGACCACTTCGCCGGTGGTCTTGCGGCCAAAGTCCAGCGTGGGCACCAAGCGGCGCAACACACGGTAATCGGCATGGGCTTCGAGCACACGGGCCATGGCTTCGGGCTCGCCAAAGCTGGGGTCTAAAAGTTGGCCGGATTGGGCTGAGGTGGATTTGGCCATGCTTCACTCGCCCTGCATCAAAGAGTCCAGCGTCAAATCGAACGCCGGCGCAAAGGTGTCTAAAAAGTAGCGCAGCTCGGGGGTCATGGTTTCTTCGATCTTGGCCCGCACTTGCTTGATGGCTTGCTCGAACTCGCGGTTGCCATAACGCAGTTCAGCGCAGCACTTGAGCCACGCGGCCAGGCGGTCGGCGGCCTTGACCAGACGCGCCTCGTGGTCGGGCCACTCGTGGTGGTCCATCACGCTGCGCAGACTGGCCACCAGCGCAGGCGGCAGCAGGCTGAGCATTTCATCGCAAACCTCGCCCTCCAGGTTTTGGGTGGCGTGGCGCATGGCCGGCGAGTACTTGACCGGCGTGGGCATGTCGCCCGTGATGGCCTCGGTGGCATCGTGGAACAAGGCCCGCGTGGCCACGGCATTGGGGTCGACCTGCTGGCCAAACACATCGCGGCTGATCACGGCCAAGGCATGGGCCAGCACGGCCACATCCCAGCTGTGCTGCGCCACATCTTCTTCCACGGCATTGCGCATCAAGCCCCAACGCTTGATGAAGCGCAGACGCGAGAGGTGCGCATAGAAAGGGCTGTGCGCGTGTGCTGGGGCTTGCGGGCTTGGCATGGGCAAAATCGAATCGCTCGGCGGTGGTTGGCAACAAGGCTGGCATCTTCGCCCAAAATGCGAGGCTGAGACGATTCAGCCCCACAAGAGACACCACCATGTCAGACGATTTCGGAAAGTATGTGTTTGCCGCACTGGCCTTGCTGTTTGCCGTGCTGGTGTGGCGCGCGTGGCAGGTCAAGCAGGCCAGCCCGAGCTGGCCCAGCGTGCAAGGCCAGATCCTTGTGTCTAAGGCACGCGCTCGCAACGAGACCGGCGACCAGCGTGGCACCCCCACGCACGACTGGTTCACCGAGGTGAGCTACTGCTACACAGTGGACGGCGTGGCGTACACCGGCAACACGCTGCGTGCGTTTGGCCGCAACCATTTTTCGCAAGACCAGGCCGAGGCCGAACTGGCGCCCTTTGCCGTGGGGCAAACCGTGCCGGTGTACTACGACCCCGCCAAGCCCTCGCGCAGCGTGCTGATCCCGGGTTGATCACACAGGTACGATGCAGCACCCCGACCACTGCCCGCGAGCCTAGACGCCATGAGTGAGCCCCTGCGCCCTGCCCTGCCCCCTGACGATGGCCTGCGCGGCGTGTTGCACAACGAGGTGCACGCCCGACCGACAGCGCGCATCCGCTTGCCGGCCCTGGTGGTGTACGTGGCCGTGCTCAACGAAGGCATCAGCCGCGAAGACGAGTGGGCCCATTTGTGCAAGCTGCCGGGTCAAAGCGAGTTGGATCCCAGCCTGCTGTCGGGCAACTTCATGCGCCTGCGCTTGACTGGCCACACGCTGAAGTGGGAGCGTCACACCGAGTTCACGCGCTACTCGATCGTGCAGGCTCTGCCAGATGCCGCGATGACCGGCTGCGACGAGGCCGAGCTTCTGGAGGCCTTGGCCGTACCACCGCAATGGCTGGCCAGCATCCCTGGCCGCACGGTGGCTGCGGTGATG
>JAVLFO010000205.1:0-7535 GCA_046052805.1 Aquabacterium sp.
AGGTTGCCGATGCGCAGGCGCACGCGGTCACCTTGGCGCACGTTGATGCTGTCGATGCCCGGGAAGGCGCGGCTGTTCCAGGTCCACAGGTTGAAGTCGAGCATGGTGTTGACCTTGGGGCTGCTGGCGCCCGGCTCGATGTCGTAGGCATTGAGCAAGAAGCACACGTCGCGGTCAACCTCGGCAATGTGCGGGTGCTTTTGCTTGGGATGCGTGACCCAAAAGCCCATCAGGCCCATGGCCATTTGCACCATTTCGTCGGCATGCGGGTGGTACATGAAGGTGCCAGGGCGGCGCGCCACGAACTCGTACACATGCGTTTTGCCGGGCTCAATGGGCGCTTGCGTCAGGCCCGAGACGCCGTCCATGCCATTGGGCAGACGCTGACCATGCCAATGCACGGTGGTGACTTCGGGCAGCTTGTTGGTCACGTACAGACGAACCCGGTCGCCCTCGACCACCTCGATGGTGGGGCCGGGGCTTTGGCCGTTGTAGCCCCACAGGCGTGCCGTCATGCCCGGCGCGATCTCGCGCAGCACGGGCTCGGCCACGAGGTGGAACTCTTTGACGTTGTCGCGCATGCGCCAGGGCAGCGTCCAGCCATTGAGCGTGAGCACCGGCCGGTAGGGTCGGCCACTGGGGGGCGCCAGGGGCGCTTGGGTGTCGGGCTTGTCTTGGGTGACCAGTTCGGGCAGACCCGCCAGGGCCGCGCGCGACACCGCCGTGGCGCTGGCGCTGCCCACCAAGGCGGCACCCGAGAGGGCGCCGGTGAGGAAGTTGCGTCGGGAGGACATGGTTGTGCGGCGTGCGGGGAGCGGTTGTGGGGTCAGTGGCTGCCGGCGTCGGCGGTGCTGGGCACATTGCCCATGCTGCTGGCCAGGCTTGTGGGGGCAGTGCTGCCTTCGGTGGCGGCGCGCACGGCCAGGTCGGCTAGCCAATAGGCCTGCTGGGCATCGATGGCCTGGATCACGGCACCGGTGTGGGCGCGGGCCTCGCGCAACAAATCGAGCGGGCCAATCAGCATGCCGTTGTACTGCTTGAGGCGCTCCTCTAACAGTTGCTGGCGGATGGGCTTGAGCACATCGCGGGCGTGCAGGGCGGCTTGGTGCTGGCTAAGGTAGTTGGCCCAGCTCTCGCGCAACTGCGACTCGGCGCTCAAGGCCGCTTGTTGCCACATGGCCAGGGCGGCTTGCTCGTCGGCTTGCATGCTGCGGCGCCGTGCGGCACCCAGGTCGGTGGCCATCAGCGCAAAGCTCAGCTCAGGGCCTTGGCTGGTGCTTTGGCGGGTGGTGGTTTTGCGTCGAAAGCCGCCTTCGATGTCGACCCAGCTGCGCAGGGCGTTGTCGGTGCTGGTGCGTTGCAAGGCTTGCCATTGGGCCTGTGCCAGGCGCGTGTCCAGGCGGCTTTGCAGGGCGCTCTGGCCCAGTTGCTCGGCTTGCCAAGCCGGCTGCGTGGGCACATCGGGCAGGCGATCGGGCAGGGTCAGTTGCGTGACCTCGTCGCCGCTGAGTCCGATCAGGCGCAGCAGCGCCTCGCGTTGCGCCACCGCTTGCTGCTGTGCGCGTGCGCTGTCGAGTTGGGCTTGCGCGGCCACCAAGGCCTCTTGTGCGGCTTGCGCTGCGCTGAGGTGCCCGGCGTCTTGCATGCGCTGGGCCAAGGTGGCGCCGGTCTGCGCCGCCGTCAGGATGTCGGCCTGGTACTGCTGCTTTTGGCGGGCCGCCACGGCCATCACCCATTGCTGGCGCACGGCTTGGGCATGGTTGAGCACGCTGAGGCTTTGCTGTTGGCGCAAGGACTCGGTGCGGGCGTCGGCGGCGCGGGCGCGCCAAGGCCAGGTCAAGAGCTCGATCAGGCCCACGCTGATGCCACGCTCAAGCTCGATGTCGTCACCTTGTCGCATGCGCGACAGCGACAGGCGCAGCAAACCTGGGCGTGCGCCGGCCTGCACGCGGGCTTGCTGGGCTTCGTTGTCGGCCACCAGCGCTTGCAGGGCCGGGCTGCGCTGCAGGGCCAGGGCCACGGCCTGGTCCAAGCCCAAAGGGGTGTTGGACACGGCTGCTGCCGTTGGCTCAGCCACAGCGGCGCTGCTGGGCTGTGTGGCCGTGGTTTGCGCTGCAACACTCCCGCAGGACCAAGCCAAGGCCAGTGCCAAAAGCGTGGGCGAGAGCCGGTGCATGCGTTGCGTGAAAGGCGTGAGAGACATGGTGGTGTCAGAGGTGCAGCGGGCCCAAAAGTTCATCATGCTCGCATCTTTCTGGCTAGCTCCTAAAATGGCGTCTTTACCCATACGCGCCTTTGCCCGCCATGTCCAACACCACCCCTTTGGCCCAGTCTGACTCCGTCGCCAACATCGCGCCCCGTGACAAGGCCGAGATCCTGGCGCAGGCGCTGCCCTACATCCGCAAGTTCCACGGCAAAACCATCGTCATCAAGTACGGTGGCAATGCCATGACCGACCCCGAACTGCAGGCCGACTTTGCCGAAGACGTGGTGCTGCTCAAGCTGGTGGGCCTGAACCCGGTGGTGGTGCACGGTGGTGGCCCTCAAATTGACTCGGCGCTGAACAAGATCGGCAAGAAGGGCCAGTTCATCCAGGGCATGCGCGTCACCGACGAAGAGACCATGGAAGTGGTCGAGTGGGTGCTGGCTGGCGAAGTGCAGCAAGACATCGTGGGCCTGATCAACGCCGCCGGTGGCAAAGCCGTGGGCCTGACGGGCCGCGACGGTGGCCTGATCCGCGCGCGCAAGCTCAAGCTGCAAGACATCAAAGACCCCAGCAAAGAACACGATGTGGGCCAAGTGGGCGAGATCGAGTCCATCGACCCCAGCGTGGTCAAGGCTTTGCAAGACGACCAGTTCATCCCGGTCATCAGCCCCATCGGCTTTGGTGCGCAAAACGAGAGCTACAACATCAACGCCGACCTGGTCGCGGCCAAGTTGGCCACGGTGCTCAAGGCGGAAAAGCTCATGCTCTTGACCAACATCAAGGGTGTGCTCGACAAGGAAGGCCATTTGCTGACCGACCTGACCGCCCGCCAGATCGACGAACTGATCTTGGACGGCACCATCAGTGGCGGCATGATCCCCAAGATTGCCGGTGCCCTGGACGCGGCCAAGAGTGGCGTGAACGCGGTGCACATCGTGGACGGCCGCGTGCCCCACGCCATGCTGCTCGAAATCCTCACCGAGCAGGCCTACGGCACGATGATCCGCAGCCATTGAGCCTTGATGCCCAACCCCATCTGGCTGTTTGACCTCGACAACACCTTGCACGACGCCAGTCGCGCGGTGTTCAAGCGGCTCAATGGCTCGATGACCGATTACATCGAGCAGCACCTGGGCTTGCCTCGCCACGAGGCCGACCAGATGCGCGTGCACTACTGGCGCCGCTATGGCGCCACCTTGCTGGGCCTGGAAAAACACCACGGCATCCGCGCCGCACACTTTTTGGCGCAAACGCACACGCTGCCCGGCCTGGAAGGCCAGTTGCACATGCCACCGGCCGACCGGGCTGCGCTCAAGGCCTTGCCAGGGCGCAAGTTCTTGCTGACCAACGCCCCTGCGGACTACGCCAAGCGGGTGCTGACGGCGCTCGACTTGGCCTCGGTGTTTGAGGGCGTCATCGCCATCGAAGGCATGCGCGTGTTTGGCGACCTGCGCCCCAAGCCCGACACCCGCATGCTGCGCGTGGTGCTGGCGCGTCACAAGCTGCCAGCCAGCCGCTGTGTGTTGATCGAAGACACGCTGGCCAACCTCAAAAGTGCGCGCCGCGTGGGTCTGCGCACCGTGTGGATGCAGCACTACCTGCGTCACAACCCGCATGGCCTGGAGGCCGGCGCCAGCCTGCACGGCCGGCCCGATTGGGTGTGTGCCAGAATCAAATCGCTGAGGGCGCTGCACGCATGGCGACCCCATCCCACACGCGGAGCGCCATGAGCAACGAGAGCACGTCCCCCACGCCTGCCGACCCTGTGGCGCCGCCCGCCGCCCGCAAGCGCGCCAAGCCTGGTGAGCGCCGCATCCAGATCCTGCAAGCCTTGGCCGCCATGCTCGAACAACCGGGCGCCGAGCGCGTCACCACGGCGGCTTTGGCCGCGCGGCTCGATGTGAGTGAAGCGGCCCTGTACCGACACTTCGCCAGCAAGGCGCAGATGTTCGAAGGCCTGATCGAGTTCATCGAAACCAGTTTGTTCACGCTGCTCAACCAAGTGGCTGAACGCGAGGCCGACCCCGCTGCGCAGGTCTCGCGCACGCTGGCTTGGGTCCTTCAGTTCTTCGAAAGAAACCCCGGCATGTGCCGCGTCATCGTGGGCGACGCCCTGGTGTTCGAGCATGAGCGGCTGGGCGTGCGCATGAACCAATGCCTCGATCGCATGGAGTCTCACCTGCGCCAGTGCTACAAGGCTTTGGCCGATGCGCGTGGCTCCCAAACCCCCACGGTCGACGCGCAAGTGGGGGCCTCGTTGGCTGTGGCGCTGGTGTTGGGGCGCTTGCAGCGTTTTGTGCGCACGGGCTTCAAGCGATCACCCACCGAACACCTTGAACACACCTTGCAGGCCGCGCTGATTTAGCCAATCGGATCAAGGCGCGTCCATGTGCGCGTCATGCCCGCCTGTTGTGATGGACACCAGTTGCATCCACTGGAGGGTCTGTCATGGTCTTGTCTTTGCGTTCTTCTTTGCTCGCCGCCGCCTTGGCGGCAGCTTCTTTGGTGGCCCAAGCGGGCATCGTCAACTTGGCGGCTGACGACCAATGGAATGGCTTCACCGTCAATCCAGACGCCAGCGCCTCGAACGGCCTGGAGTGGATCGATGCCAACGACAGCAACTCGGCCACCTATGGCTCCGCGCTGAGCTTCAAGTTCACCATTGCGCAAGGCATGGTCGGCACCTTCTCGGTGGTGGACACCAGCTATGCGGGCGATGTGTTTGCCATCTACGACAACGGGCAATTCTTGGGCACGACCTCTTTGGTGTCGGTGCCAGCAGGCGGCTACGCCAATGCCGCCTTGGAGCATGACCCCGAGCTGGCCTTCAACAACAGCGCTTTCAGCCGTGGTGTGTTCACGCTGGCTGAGGGGGCACACAGCATCACGGGTGTGTTGATCCCTGCTTTTGTTGACTTGCCCATCACCGATGGCAGCGTCAAGTTGACGACCAGTCCTGTGCCCGAGCCTTCCAGTGTCAGCTTGTTGCTGGCCGCTTTGGGCATCGCCTTCGTGGCGTCGCGTCGCGTCACCAAGGCCTGATCGGGCCGCGCTCAAGGAGTCATTCACATGAAGATCCGTCTGCTCTGCGCCAGCTTGGCCTTGGCGTTTGCCGCTGCCGCCAACGCCGCGCCCTTCACCGTCAAAATCATTGGCTTCAACGATTACCACGGCAACTTGCAAACGCCGGGCACCTTCGGCCAAAACACATCCATCCCATCGAGCAAGCGCCCGGTGGTGGGTGGTGCCGAGTACATGGCTGGTCTGGTCAATCAACTCAAGTCGCAAAACCCATTGAACGTGGTCGTTGGTGCCGGTGACTTGATTGGTGCTTCGCCATTGATCTCAGGCTTGTTCCACGACGAATCGGCCATCGAGACGCTCAACAAAATCGGCCTCGAATTCAGCTCTGTGGGCAACCATGAGTTTGACCAAGGGCGCACTGAGCTCCTGCGTCAGCAAGCCGGTGGTTGCAAAATCACCAACGGCTTGCAAGATCCCACCAGCTGCCGCGGTTACGGCTCGGCTGCGCCTGGCACATTTGACGGCGCCAAGTTCAAGTGGTTGTCGGCCAACGTGGTGGACACCGCTTCGGGCAAGACCTTGCTGCCCGCCTATGGCATCAAGACCTTCAATGGCGTGAAGGTCGCCTTTGTGGGCATGACCTTGCAAGCCACCCCCACCATCGTCACGCCCAGTGGTGTGGCGGGCTTGACCTTCAAAGACGAGGCCGACACCGTCAATGCCTTGGTGCCCAGGCTGCGCGCGCAAGGCATCGAATCCATCGTGGTCTTGATCCACCAAGGTGGCTTTCAGGGCGCGGGTTTTTCTGACATCAACGGCTGCGATGGCAACTTGGTGGGCAGCGACCTGGCGCCCATCGTGGCGCGTCTGGACAACGCCGTTGACTTGGTGGTGAGCGCACACACGCACGCGGCCTACAACTGCTCGGCCAACACGGTGGACGTGCAAAGCATCAATGGCGTGGTCACCAGCACCACGCGCAGCACAGCGGCTGGCTTGCCCAACAAGGTGGGCCGTAAGGTGCCGGTGACCAGCGCCAGTGCCTTTGGCCGTGTCATCACCGACATCGATGTGGACATTGACCCCGCCACACGCGACATCGTGGCCGTGCGCCCCACCAACCGTTTGGTGGATCAAACGGCCGTGACGCCCGACGCGACTGTGGCCGCCATCGTGTCCAAGTACAACGCCGATGTCTCGCCCATTGCCAACCAGGTCTTGGGCACCTTGGTGGCGCCGGTCACCAGCGCGGCCGACGCCGCCGGTGTCAGCGATGCGGGTGCCTTGATCGCTGATGCGCAGTTGCTGGCCACATCAGCGGCACCAGCCGGCGCGGTGCTGGCTTTCATGAACGCGGGCGGCGTGCGGGGCAATGGCTTCACCAAGGCCGGTGACGTGACCTATGGCAACGCCTTCACCTTGCAACCCTTTGGCAACAGCCTGGTCACCAAAACCTTGACGGCGCAAAACCTCAAGGACGTGTTGGAGCAGCAGTTTGCAGGGTGCCTGGGCCAAGGCTCGGCCACGCGCATCATGCAGCCCTCGGCGGGCTTCAAGTACGACTACGCGGCCACTGCGGCCTGTGGCTCGCGCATCAGCAATGTGCGCTTTGTGGACCTGCAAAGTGGTGTGGTGGTGGACCAGCTGGTTGATGTGGCCGGCAATGTGGTCAACCCCAGCAAAACCTACCGCGTGACGATGAACAGCTTCATGGCCACAGGCGGTGATGGCTTTGCGGTGTTCAACCAGGGCACCAACCCGGTCGGAGGCGCGCAAGACATCGATGCCTTGTCTGCCTACCTGAGCGCCTTCAACGTGAACGTCAGTGGCCAAGTGGCCTATGACCCGGCTGCGGTGAGCTTGCAAAAGCCGCGCGCCGTCAAGAAGTGAAGCAGTGAATCGGCGCTTTGTCCTGATCTTGGGCGCTGGCCTGGCTTTGGCCTGCGTGCCGCCCTGCGTCTTTGCCGATGCAGGGCGGCCAGACCACGACCACGGCCATGACCACGACCATGTACATGCCACGGCGGCCAGGGTTTTGGATGGCCGCTTGACGGACCCGGCGCGCATGGCGCAACGTGCCGAGCTGCTGCGTGAGGGCGAGCAACGCCTGTCTCAAGGTGACGCCGATGGCGCGGAGCGCACCTTCGAGCGCGCTGCCAGCATGCTGCACGCGGCCGACACCGAAATGGGCTTGGTGCGCGCAGCCATGCAAGCGGGCGACTACCGACGTGCCACCGACTTTGCCGCACACACGGCAGGCGCCCATGCCGAAGACGTGAGCGGCGCTGCCTTGTATGCGTGGCTG
>JAVLFO010000206.1:0-4667 GCA_046052805.1 Aquabacterium sp.
CGAGATCTACACTCGACTAGTCGTCGGCAGCGTCAGATGTGTATAAGAGACAGGCGCAGCACATCGTCGGCCTTGATCTTGGTGGGCTTCAGGGGCTGCCCCTGGTGGGTGGATGCATCGGCATCGGCCGCAGAAATCGTCACGTCAGGACACGCCATGGGGGCACCTCTTGAATACTTGCCTGGTCAATGAATTGGCTGAACTATACATACATTCCTGTATGTATGTTGTAATTGAGGCTGGAATCACCCCGAAAACTGCACGGTTTTCACCATCTCGACATGCGACGCACCAAAGCAGATGCACAACACACCCGCGAGGCCTTGCTGGACGCGGCCGAGTTGCTGTTTGCGCAACGGGGCGTCTCGCGGACGTCCTTGCAAGAAATCGCCAAGGCCGCGGGCCTGACGCGGGGCGCGGTTTACTGGCACTTCAAAGACAAGGCCGAGCTCTTCAATGCCATGATGGAGCGCAGCACCCTGCCCATGGAAGAGGCCGTGCAAAACATGGACCCTGCGCCCGAAGCTGCGCTCAACGAGCTGGTGCATTCGGCCTGCAATGCCCTGCACCGCATTGCCCACGACCCGCGAACGCACCGCGTTTTTGACATCGCCACGCACAAGGTCGAATACGTTGACGAGCTGACTGGCGTGCGCCAGCGCCACCTGCAGGTGCACCAAGAGTGCCAGGCCCACATCCGCGCGGCCTTTAAGCGCGCGCAAGGCGCAGGTTTGCTGCAGGACCAAGCCGACGCCCAGCTGATTGCCATGAGCTACCACGCCATGATCGACGGCCTGATCAACACCTGGATGCTGGACACGACCGCGTTCGACCTGGTCGAGGTGGGTCAGCGCAGCATCGCGCTGTTCATCGACGGGCTGCGCGTCAAGCCAGCTTGAACTGGGGCGCCAAGGCACCGTCGGTGGATTCGTCCAGGGCCGCATCATCCAGGTGGCGGCTGTCGGCCCAGGCCAGCATGCTGAAACCTTCGGGGCTGTAGAGCAAGCGGTTGACACTGGCATTGGCCACCTTCCAGCTGCGCGGCAAACTCAGGTCAACCCGGTTGGCCGCGCGGTAGAAACAATCGAGCACGCCGCCATGGGCCACCAGCGCAATGGTCTGCCCCGGGTGCGCCTGGGCCAGCCGGGTGGCCGTGCCCACGCACCGGTCATAAAACGACTGCAGGGTCTCGCCCCCCTGAGGTCCGTAGGCCGGGTCGCGCTGACGCCAACGACGTGACTCTTCGGGGTGCTGGTCAGCGATCTCGGTTTGGGTCAGCCCCTCGAGGTGGCCAAAATGGCGCTCGCGCAGCCCCAGGTCCAGCTGCACATCCAGGCCGCTGTGCTCACCGATGGCCAAAGCCGTGTCGTGGGCCCGCTGCAAGTCGCTGCTGTAGATGGCGCTGATGCCCTCATCGGCCAGGGCGCGCCCCAGGCGCTGTGCTTGCCAGCGACCTTGCTCGTTCAGTGGGATGTCGGTATGACCCTGGATGCGGGTTTCCAGGTTCCAGGCGGTCTCGCCATGGCGAATGACGAGCAGGCGGGTTTGGGGCTGAGGCATTTGCAAATGATGCCGCAGGATTGCTGCAGCGCACAAGACAACAAGCCCAATCACACCCCCCAGACAATGGGTTTGCCGGCGGCCATGGCACGCTCGATCATCTGGATCAAGGCCCAGGCGCGCTTGCTCAAAGGCACGGCCTCGTCGGCAAAGGGCACGGCGACCTCATTTTGCGCATCTCCTTGCGCGTCGTCTTGCGTGGCCTCATCCGACTTGGACTGAGGTGACTCGGCTGGCAGCGCGCGCAGCAGGCCCAAGGCCCGGGGCATGTCGGCCGGCTCCAGGATGCCCGGCGCGCTGAAGTCTTTGCCCAGCAGGCCCAACAGGGTCTTGGCCACGTCTTGGAGCAACAGCAGATCGCCGGTGGCGGCGCAACGCAATGTGATGGCCATGGGGCCCTCCTGAGCAAAGGCTCAGTTTACGCGCCCCGCCGCGGTTGCCTCGGTCGGCAAGGCCTTGAACCGCGCGTCCTCCAGGCGATCGCGCAGGGTCTCGGCCACGTTCTCGACCTTGATCTCGCGGTATCCCAGCAGTTGGTCACGCGCCTTCAGCCAGGCCGAGGGCGACTGGCTGCGGTACAGCTCGATGACATCGATGCCGGTGGCATACATGGCTTGGTTTTGCAGCTGCAAGGTCAAGGCCTCACGGGTGCGGTCGCTCAGCAAGGCCTGCACCGATGCGGTCACACGGGTTTGATCGGCCAGGCGGGCCTCGGCCTGCTTGAGTTGTTCGGTCAAGGCGGCTTCGCGGGCTTGGGACTCGGCCAGTGCGGTCTTTTGTGCGCTCAGTGCGGCTTCAAGCTGGCTGGCCCTGGCGCGCACCGCAGCGGCTGCGCTCTCGGCGCCGCGCACTTTGGCGGACACCTGCTTGAGCTCACCCTCGAGCTTGGCCTTGTCTTGGCTCAATGCGCCTTTTTCAGCGGCTGCGGTGTCGCGTTCTTCTTGGGCTTGACGCAGGCTTTGTTGGGCGCGGCGCAGGGCTTCGCGTTCACGGTTGCCCTTCTCTTCAGCGTGCACAGGCAGTGCACCCAGGGACACGCACAGGGCCAAGGCCCACAGCAAACTGGATCGGTTCATCATGGTGCGGCCCTGACTCAGAAGCGGGTGTTGAGCTCAAGCTGGAACACATCGATCTTCAGCTTGTTGTTGTTGCTCAGGGGGGCGGTCGAATACGTGATCGGATCGCTCAGGTTGTGCGTGCTGGTGAAGCGTGCGCCCAGCGTGGTGCGGGGGCCAATGCCATATTGCCCACCCAGGCTCCAGCCTTGGTAGTTGGTGCCGCCCAAGTGCCAGGTGGTGTCTGTGAAGGCGTCGAGCCAGGCATCGCGCTCAAAGCGGCGGAAGGTGATGAAGCTCTGCCATTGACCGGCTTTTTCAACGCGGTCGTGACCCACGGTGAGCTTGACCTGCACGGCATTGGTCTGCTTGCTCAAGCCATCGCGCGCCAGGTCGGTGTTCGCGGCACCCGCACGGTTTTTGATGTCTTGCAGGTCGAAGCCCAGGTTCTTGATGAAGTCAAACGAAGCCTTCACCGTGATGGGGAAGAACTGCAAGAAGGTCACGTCAGCCGTCAGGTCCAGTGGCTTGAAGCGTGATGCCAAACCATAGGTTGACGCACCGGTGGCGATGCCATTGGGGTAGTTGATGCGGATCAGCGAGTTGCCCTTTTGGCGCGGGCCCTTTGGGTACTCGGTCACGGCATAGCCATTGACGCTGGCGTTCAAGCTGCTGGTGTCCGCTTGGGTATCTGCTCGGCCCGCCACGCCTTGAAAGTCATACAAGGCCAAGCCGGCACGGAACTGCGTGGTCGGGCTCAAGGGCAAAGACATGCCGACCTGGGCGCCATACAGCCATTTGTCTTGTGAGCTGACCTCGAGCTCTTGCAACGGGAAGACGCCTGCGGTCATGAACAGCGACTGCCCCGCGCCGAACGCAGGCTTGAAGCTGATGGCGGCGCCATCGAGGTTGAGGTCGTCGGGCCAGGCCAGATCGGTGCCGTAAAAAGGCGTGGAGAAGCGGCCGGCTGTGGCCAGCAACTTGCCCTCGTCGTTGTAGCGCAAGAAGGCCTGGTCGAAGTAGGCGCTGTACTTGTTGGCGTAGTTGCCTTGGGTTTGCGAAGCGCCCACAGGGCTGGTGCCACTGCCTGTGCTCAGGCGAAGGCCGGCTTCGTAGCCATGGCCCAGGTCGGCATGCAGACCAAAGCGGCCGCGCAAGGTCAGACGGTCGCGGTTGTTGAGGGTGTTGATCAGGTCAGGACCCCAGGCCAGCGGCGACTGCGCGCTGCTTTGGTTGGCCGCACCCGTCGAAGCGTCGTCGGGCGCGGTGTTGGCGCGGTCAAAACTGTCGTGCTGGAAGCGCACGCGCAAATCGCCCTCAAAGGCAATGCGGCGCAGCCACGATGGCAAGGCGCCTGGGTCGCCCCAGCGCTCTTCGTGGGCCTGGGCCAGCACCTCTTGCTTGATCTGCTCGCGCAGCTCCGCCTTGGTGGTCTCGGTGATGTAGGGGATGCGGATCAGGCTGGGCTTTTTGGCAGACGGGGTATCGGCTTGCGCGGTACCCTGTGCTGCGGCTGAATCAGCGCCCTGTTGCGCCGCCTTGTCGCCGGCCTCAGAGGCTTGCTTGAGGATGGTGTTGGCCTTGTCACGCGAGATCAGGCCGTTTTCGACCAAAGCGTCGATCAGTGACGTGGTGGTGGCGCGCAGCTTCTCGAGCTCAGCGCGTTCGTCGGCGTGAGCCAGACCGCCTTGGGTGGCCAAGGCGCAGGCCAGGGCCAATGCGCCCAAACGGGCCGGCTGGAAAGGGTGGGCTTGACGTGGCATGGTCGTTCAATCAACAGGTTCAGAAAATGGGTGGGCTCACTCAGCCTTGCTGCAAGAGCGTGAGCTTCAAGCGCAGGGGCTGGATGACGTCGCCTGGCTTTTCCAGGCGCAGGGTTTTAACGGTGGCCTCAAAGGCTTGGCGTGCATCGGCGTCTGCACGGGGGTTGCCGGTCGGCACCAGTTCGTACTTGCTGAGGTGGCCATCGGCCGAGATCCACACAGAAAATGTCACGACGAGCTGACGCTCTTCGCTGTCAAGGTGGCGCTCCAACTCTTCCTTGAGCGCGCG
>JAVLFO010000207.1:0-4659 GCA_046052805.1 Aquabacterium sp.
TGACGCACGCCGTGCACCAACACCACCTTGTCGAATTTTTCGTAGGTGTAGGGGTCTTGGATGATGCTCATGAACGGCGCCAAGCCCGTGCCCGTGCCGAACAGGTACAGGTTCTTGGCGGGCTTGAGGTCGTCGACCACCAGCGTGCCGACGGCCTTGCGGCCCACCAACAGCTTGTCGCCCACCTTCAGGTGTTGCAGGCGCGAGGTCAAGGGGCCGTTTTGCACCTTGATCGACAAGAACTCGAGGTGCTCTTCGTAATTGGCGCTGGCCACCGAATACGCACGCATCAAAGGCTTGCCGTCCACCTGCAGGCCAATCATCACAAAATGACCGCTGGAAAAGCGCAGCGACGGGTCGCGCGTGGTCCTGAAGCTGAACAGGGTGTCGTTCCAGTGGTGAACGGAGGTGACGGTCTCTTCGTTGAACGCGGCCATGTTGTGGTGTCCTGAGGGGCGCTGCAGCCCGGGGTGATGCCTGACGGAACCCTAGATTGTCGCGCAGAACAGGCCATCAAGCCAAGTCGCCCCCTCGCATCCGGGGCCTGCGGATGGGCATAAGTTATGCTCAAAAATGAATAAGCCTATCCATCGCCCACACGGCATAGACCATGAGCCACACGCCCCCCTCCAGCCTTGACCCTCGCACCGCCCTGGTCGTGTTTTCGGGTGGACAAGACTCCACCGCCTGCCTGGCCTGGGCCTTGAGCCGCTACAGCCGCGTCGAAACCATCGGCTTTGACTACGGACAGCGCCACAAGGTCGAACTGGATTGCCGCTTGCGTGTGCGCGATGAGATCGCCACCCAATTCCCCGCTTGGGGCGCTCGCCTGGGCGATGACCACCTGTTGGACTTGGGGCTGCTGGGCCAGATTTCTGACACCGCCTTGACCGAGTCTCGCGCCATCGAGATGCAAGCCAATGGCCTGCCCAACACCTTTGTGCCGGGCCGCAACCTCTTGTTCTTGAACTTCGCGGCCGCCCTGGCCTACCGGCGCGGCGCCACGGTGCTGATCGGTGGCATGTGCGAGACCGACTACTCAGGCTACCCCGATTGCCGCGACAACACGCTCAAAGCGCTGCAAGTGGCCATCAGCCTGGGCCTGGGCAGCCCCATGACCATTGAGACGCCCCTGATGTGGCTGACCAAGGCGCAAACCTGGGCCTTGAGCGAAGCGCTCGGCGGCGCGGCCTTGAACGAGCTCATCATTGAGCACACGCACACTTGCTATCTGGGAGACCGCACCCAGCGCCACGCCTGGGGCTACGGCTGTGGCCACTGCCCGGCCTGCCAGTTGCGCGCCGAGGGGTACATGGCCTTTGCCTGTAAAGTTCAGGCATAACACCCTCCGTTCATTTGATCTGCAGACAGGCAAGCGCGTGAGCACATCCAACATCCTTTTGCTGGCCCTGGGCGCCACGCTGCTGTTCTGGGCCGTGGGCGCCTACAACCGCCTGGTCCGCTTGCGCAACGAGATCACCAACGCCTTTGCGCAAATCGACGTGCAGCTCAAACGCCGCCACGACCTCATCCCCAACCTGGTTGACGTGGCCCGGAAGTACCTCGAACACGAGCGCGACACCCTCGAGCGTGTCACGGCGGCGCGTGCGCAGGTCATGGCCGCCAGCAACCTCGTCAAGACGCAACCCAACCAGTCCGGACCACTCAAGAGCTTCGGCATCGCCGAAGGCGTGCTGGCCGATGCCATGACCCGCTTCAACGCCGTGGTCGAGTCCTACCCTGAACTCAAGGCCGACCAAAGCCTGCGCGAGCTCAGCGAAGAACTCACGCACACCGAAAACAAAGTCGCCTTCTCGCGTCAGCTGTTCAACGACGCCACGCTGGACTACAACAACGCGGCGCACCAATTCCCTGCCAACGTGCTGGCGGGGCTGTGCGGCTTCAAAACCGCCGCCATGCTGCAGTCGACCCAAGACGAGTCCGAACGCGCCGCCATCCGCGTCAAGCTCTGAGCCACCTCGCTGGTCATGCAGTTCAGACAACACCAACTTGTGGCCCACGCGCGCACGCTGCGCTTGCTGATTTGGTTCGCGGTGTTGCTGGCCGGTTTGACGCTGGCCATCAACCTGTTGATGGCCTTGGCGTTCAAACTCTTCATGCCCTTGAGCCAAGGCTTTCCGGCGCTGTTTTTTGAGACCAATTCCGGCTTGATCGTGCTGTTTGTGCTGGGCGGCTGCGTGGTCGAAACCCAGCGCTTGCGTGAAGGCGGCGGTGCCCGCGTGGCGCACTGGCTGGGTGGCCGCGAGGTCAAAGACCCCGATGACGCGCTCGAGCGACGCCTGCTCAATGTGGTCGATGAAATGGCGATCGCCAGCGGCCAAGCCATTCCGCGCGTGTTCGTGCTGCCGCGTGAAGACGCGATCAATGCCTTTGTCGCAGGGTGGTCCGCGCAAGACATGGCCCTGAGCGTGACACGCGGCGCGCTGGAGCGCCTGACCCGCGCTGAGCTGCAAGGCCTGGTCGCGCACGAGTTCGGCCACATCAAAGAAGACGATCTGCCCTTGTCGATGCGGGTGCTGGCCCTGGTGTGGGGCCTGTCGCTCGTCCATGGCTATGGCCAAAGCCTCATGGCCGCCGACGACAACGGCCACGTCAACCCCTTGAGCTGGCTGGTGGGCCTGGTGTTTGCGGGCGCCGGCTGGATCGGCTGGATGGCCGGGCGCGTGCTGCAAGCGGCGGTTTCGCGCCAGCGCGAGTTCTTGGCCGATGCCAGCGCCATCCAGTTCACGCGCAGCAAAGACGGCTTGGGCAATGTGCTGCGCAAGCTCTGGCATGACCAACAGGTGCTGGCTGGGCGCATGCGCCATCCAGCCGCCGGCATGATCGCCTCCTTGCTGATGCACCAGCCTGGCGGCGCGCAATGCATGGCCACACACCCTCGGCTGTCTGAGCGCATTCGGCGCGTGTGCGGCACGGTGCTCTCGCCCATGCCCGCGCCCTTGCTGCGCATGCAGGCCGTTGAGCCGCGCCACAGCGTGCCCCCGCAAACGGCCCCGGGCGCGCTCGACAGCCTGCCACCGGTCGACCCCATCGCGCAGGCCGCGCAAGCGCGTCAGCGCAAACTCAGCGCTGAACGCGAAGCCCTGGCCCGCCTGAAGCTGCTGGCCGGCCCCACCGAGCTGCGCCTGGCCGTGCTGGCCCTGATGATGAACGCTGGCAACAGCCGCGAAGAAAAGCTTTGGCGGCGGGCTGCCGACGGGGTTCACCACCCCGAGCGCATCCTCAACGACGTGGCCCAACTGCCGCCAGCACGGCGTGTGCTGGAGTTCGAGCGCCTGACCCACACCATTGCCACCGGCCCGATGGACGATCGCCGCACCTTGGTCGAGACCGCGCGCGACCTGCTGCGATCAGACGGCCGCGTCAGCCCGCGAGACCGTTTGTGGTGGCTCGCTTTGCGGCACCGCATGGGCGTGGGTCTTCACAAGCAACACTTCATGCGCCCCATGACGGGCCAAGGCAAAGAGCTGGCGCAGCTCGAGCCTGATGAACGCGCCTTCGTGGCCACCTTGTCGGCCTACCTGGCGCGCATCGTGCCGCTGGACGAAGCCGCGCCTGGTGCCAGCACAGCCAATGCCGCTTGGCTGTCAGCGGTCATGCGCCGTTGCGGCCACTGGGACACCAGCGGCAGCGCACCTGCGCCAGATGCAGACGCACTGATGCATGCCCTGTCAGCCGTTCAAGAGTTGTCTTGGATGCTGCGGCCCATGCTGCTCAAAGCCTGGGTCGAAGAGGCGGTGAACCACAGCCCACAAGGCGTTCTGTCAGACGAAACGGCTGATGCCTTGCGGTTGGCCGCGGGGCTGATCGACTCCCCTTTGCCGCCGATGCTCGATTCACACTACGCAGCGCAAACGGGGCCCTGACCCGGCCCTGGAGGGGGCAGTGAATCAGCCCTCGTTGCGCTCGCCCACACGGGGCAAACGGGTCAGGCCCAACAGGCCGTTGCGCAACTCTTCGGGTGCTGCCTGCCCGATGTACATGCGCAGGTAGATTTGGTAGGCCAACTCGTCTTTGATGGCAAGCGGGCCAGTGCCGTCACCCACCAAGGGCTTGCCATTGTGGGTGGCCATCCAGCCGATGCCGGGGGCCCAGTCCAAATTGACCACATCGCCCTTGCTGACGCGCTTGACGTTGGCGTAGGCACCGCCAATGATCCCGATGGGACCGATCAGCTTTTTGAACTCTTCTTCGGTGGCCGACTGCTTGAAGTCAGACAAGAAGATGCGTGTGATGGTGGACGAAGTGAACTCACGCAGGATGTTGAGCTGGATGCGGCGCACGCCATTGAGCTTGTAGATGGCATCCGGCGTGGTGCGCTTTTCTGGCAAGTACAAAGCGGTCACGTCGGCCTTGAAATAGCCACGGCGGCGCACACCGGCACCATTGAGCACCAGCTTCTGCCCATACGCCACCACAGAGTCGGCCAGCTCAACGCCTTCCAACTCCACGTTGGCCGCTTGGGCGGCAGGGGCCCACGGCATCAGGGTCGAAGCCGCAGCGCCAGCCAACAACTGGCGACGCAAGGCATTGGGCTCAGCGCGATCTTCAAGGCACGACATGACCGAACTCCTGGTGGCCAAACGACTTACCTGTCTCTTATACACATCTGACGCTGCCGACGACTAGTCGAGTGTA
>JAVLFO010000208.1:0-2765 GCA_046052805.1 Aquabacterium sp.
GACGTGATCGACCTCGATTGCGACTGGTTCGTGTTCTCTGGCCACAAGGTGTTCGGCCCCACGGGCATTGGCGCCTTGTATGGGAAGGAAGCCTTGCTCAATGAGACGCCACCTTGGCAAGGCGGCGGCAACATGATCAAGGACGTGACCTTCGAGCACACCGAGTACCACGATGCGCCCAGCCGCTTTGAAGCGGGCACGGGCAACATCGCAGACGCGGTGGGCCTGGGTGCAGCGATTGACTACGTCAACCAGTTCGGCATCGACAACATCGGGGCCTATGAGCACCAGTTGTTGGTCTATGCGACAAGGCTCTTGAAGGACGTGCCAGGTCTGCGCCTGATCGGCACGGCACCTGACAAGGCGGCGGTGATGTCCTTCACCTTGGCCGGCTACAAGACCGAGGACGTGGGCGCGGCGCTGAACAAAGAGGGCATTGCAGTGCGCTCGGGTCACCATTGCGCGCAACCCATCTTGCGTCGCTTTGGCGTTGAGACCACTGTGCGCCCCTCTCTGGCCTTCTACAACAACTGTGCGGATGTGGACACCCTGGTGGGCACACTGCATCGGTTGGCGGCTCAGCGTGGACGGGTGTGATATTGCCGTCGAACTGAGCGCAACAGCGCCTTGACCAGGACAGGGCTCACCAATCCGGTGAGCCCTGTTTTCGCATCAGAGACGACGGACACCACGCGCGCCACGAAGCCCGCATGCGGTGCGGCATCCATCATTCAGCGCATAAGAAACCTTGTAGGTCGCCTATGCACGAAAAGGCAGATGCATAGACGCATCCATTCGTTTTCCTTTGATGAGCGTGATGGGACAGTGCAAGCACACCAAAGCACCCACGGCCATGAACATCCCACTTCACCGCACAGCGCGCAGCCTCAGGCTGGCTGAGCCTGCCTCACCGCCTGAGCTCAACCAAGCCCAGTCACTGGCCGATGTGCCGCAGGTCACACAGCACCTGGTCGCGCACCTGGCACGCACAGCAGTGGAGCGGGACAAGGCCGGTGGCCATGCGGCAGCCGAGAAGCAGCTGATCCGCCAAAGCGGCTTGCTGGCCTTGAGCATTCCGACACGCTGGGGCGGCTTGGGCGGCTCCTGGCCTGACGTCTACGCGGTGGTGCGTGCACTGGCGCGCGTCGATGCACCCTTGGCACACGTCTTTGCCTTCCACCACCTGCAGCTGGCCAGCGTGCTGCTGTACGGCGACATCGAGCAACACGAGCGCTTACTGACACAGACCATTGAAAAACAATGGTTCTGGGGCAATGCCTTGAACCCCTTGGACAAGCGCACGCTGGCCCTGGCCACCTCGGGCGGCTTTCGGATACGCGGTCAAAAATCCTACTGTTCGGGCTCGGTCGGGTCCGACATGATGGCCCTTTCGGCTTGGCATGAGCCATCGGCCAGCGCGCTGATTGCGGTGGTCGCCACCCAAGCGCAAGGCGTGGACGTGCGCAGCAACTGGGACGCCTTTGGTCAACGCCAAACCGACAGCGGCACCGTGCAGTTCAACGATGTTCACATCAAGCAGGCCGACGTGCTGAACGCGCCCGGACTGGTGCCCTCGGCACACACCTCTTTGCGCACGCTGATCTCGCAACTGATCTTGACCAACCTGTACCTCGGTATCGGCCAAGGCGCCTACGACACCGCACGGCAATTGATCAAGGACGATGGCAAGCCATGGTTCACCTCGGGCGTGCAGCGCATCCACGAAGACCCCTTCATCTTGCACCGCCTGGGCGAGTTCCGTGTCAGCTTGCGCGCCGCACAAGCGGTGGCGGACGACGCTGCACGCCAATTGCAGTCGGCGCTTGACCGGGGCGCCGCCCTGACCGCACCCGAGCGAGGAGACGTCGCCATGTCGGTCAGCGAAGCCAAGGTGCTGGCGCACAAGGCAGGCGTCGAAGTCAGCTCACAGTTTCTGGAGCTCACCGGCGCACGCTCGACCAGCGACAAGCTGGGCCTGGATCGTTTCTGGCGCAACGTGCGCGTGCACACCCTTCACGACCCCGTGGACTACCGCCTGCGAGACCTGGGCCGTCACGCCTTGACGGGCCAATACCCAGAGCCCACGGCCTACACCTGATGCGCTTTGACGCGCAACGCTCATCCACCCATCAACAGGAAAGACACCACCATGAAACGCCGTTCCGTCTTGCAATGGGCCGCGGGCACCACCGCTGTGGCCGCCCTGCCCCATGTCGCTCGCGCCGCTGACGCACTCAAAGAAATTCGCTTGGACTACGCCTACTACTCGCCATCGAGCCTGGTGATTCGCCGCTTTGGCTGGCTGGAAGAGGAATTCAAAAAGGATGGTGTTGCCGTCAAATGGGTGTTGAGTGCTGGCAGCAACCGCGCCCTGGAGTACCTCAACGCCAACAGCATCGACATTGGCTCGACGGCCGGCTTGGCCGCGGTGCTGGCACGCGCCAACGGCAACCCCATCAAAACGCCCTACATCTTCTCGCGCCCCGAGTGGACTGCGCTGGTGGTGCCCAAGAACTCGCCCATCAAAACGCTGGCTGATCTGAAAGGCAAAAAAATCGCAGCGACCAAAGGCACCGATCCCTACCTGTTCCTGCTGCGTTCACTGCGCACAGTGGGCCTCAAGCGCAGCGACATCGAGCACGTGGCCCTTCAACACGCAGATGGCAAGGCCGCACTGGAGCAAGGCCGTGTCGACGCCTGGGCTGGCCTGGACCCCCTGATGGCCGCCAGCGAGCTGGACTCGGGCTCTCGCCTGCTGCTGTCTC
>JAVLFO010000209.1:0-5232 GCA_046052805.1 Aquabacterium sp.
CCCCCTGAAGGGCACCACCGGTGGCATCGTCGACAAGACCATGCCCATCCATCAGTCCAACGTGGCAATTTTCAACCCTGCTTCTGGCAAGGCTGACCGCGTCGGTATCAAGCTCCTGGCTGACGGCAAAAAAGTGCGCGTCTTCAAGTCCAGCGGCGAAGAAATCAAGGCTTGAGGTCAAAAATGGCTCAACAACAAGCTCGCCTGCAGCAGATCTATCGCGAAAAGATCGTGCCCGAATTGATGGCCAAGTTTGGCTACAAGTCGATCATGGAAGTGCCGCGTCTCACCAAGATCACCCTGAACATGGGTGTCTCGGAAGCCGTGTCGGACAAGAAGGTCATGGAACACGCCGTGAGCGACCTGACCAAGATCGCTGGCCAAAAGCCTGTGGTCACCATGTCCCGCAAGGCCATCGCCGGTTTCAAGATCCGCGAAAACATGCCCATCGGCACCATGGTCACCCTGCGTGGTGTGACGATGTTCGAATTCCTGGACCGCTTCGTGACGATCTCGTTGCCTCGCGTCCGTGACTTCCGTGGTATCTCTGGTCGCTCTTTCGACGGCCGTGGTAACTACAACGTCGGCGTCAAGGAACAGATCATTTTCCCTGAAATCGAGTACGACAAGATCGACGCGATCCGTGGTCTGAACATCAGCATCACGACGACCGCCAAGACCGACGACGAAGCCAAGGCTCTGCTGCAGGCTTTCAAGTTCCCGTTCAAGAACTGAGGCTCATCATGGCAAAAATGTCCCTGATTCAGCGCGAAGAAAAGCGCGAAAAGCTGGTCGCCAAGTACGCCAAGAAGTTCGCTGAACTGAAGGCCATCATCGACGACAGCAAGAAGTCTGACGAAGAGCGTTACGCCGCTCGTCTTGAACTGCAAAAGCTGCCTCGCAACGCGAACCCGACCCGTCTGCGCGCACGTTGCAGCTTGACCGGTCGCCCACGCGGCACTTTCCGTCAATTTGGTCTTGGCCGTAGCAAGATCCGTGAATTGGCTTTCGCTGGCGACATCCCCGGTGTCACCAAGGCGAGCTGGTAATCCCAGCAGGGCACGAACAGGAGTTATCCCATGAGCATGAGTGATCCCATCGCCGACATGCTGACACGCATTCGCAACGCACAAATGGTCGCCAAGACCAGCGTGGCACTGCCGTCGTCTAAGCTGAAAGTCGCGATCGCCCAGGTCCTGAAGGACGAAGGCTACATTGACGGTTTCGCCGTCTCCGGTGAGGCTGCAAAGCCCACGCTGGAAATTTCGTTGAAGTACTACGCAGGTCGCCCGGTCATCGAGCGCATCGAGCGAGTGTCGCGCCCCGGTTTGCGCATCTACAAGGGTCGTCACGACATCCCTCAGGTCCAAAACGGCCTGGGCGTTGCCATCGTGACCACTCCCAAGGGTGTGATGACCGACCGCAAGGCACGCGCCGCCGGTATCGGTGGCGAAGTGATCGCCTACGTCGCCTAATAGAGGAGCAATCGCAATGTCCCGCGTTGGAAAAATGCCGATCGCCGTCCCTCAAGGTGTGGACGTCAAGATCACCGCCGAAGCCATCACCGTCAAGGGTAGCTTGGGTTCGCTGAGCCTGGCTCAAAACGCACTGGTCAACGTCACAAGTGACGCCGGTGTGTTGAAGGTCGCTCCTGCAAACGACTCAACCGCCGCCAACGCCATGTCGGGCACCATCCGTGCTCTGCTGGCGAACAACGTGAACGGCGTGACCAAGGGTTTCGAGAAAAAGCTGAGCCTGGTTGGCGTGGGTTTCCGTGCCCAAGCCGCTGGTCAAAAGCTGAACCTGCAAATTGGTTTCTCGCACCCAGTCGTGAAAGACATGCCCGAGGGCATCAAGGTTGAGACGCCGTCTCAAACTGAAATCCTCATCAAGGGTACAGACCGTCAAGTGGTTGGTCAGATCGCCGCCGAAGTGCGCGCCTTCCGTCCACCCGAGCCTTACAAGGGCAAGGGCATCCGCTACTCTGACGAGCGCGTGGTCTTGAAAGAGACCAAGAAGAAGTAAGGAGCTGATTCATCATGGCAACAAGCAAGAAGGAACAGCGCCTGCGCCGCGCACGTCAAACACGTGCACGTATCGCCCTCCAAGGCGCCGTGCGTTTGTCGGTCTACCGTACGAACCTGCACATCTACGCCAGCGTTATTTCTGGCGACGGCACCACGGTTTTGGCGTCCGCCTCGACCGCCGAGAAGGAAGTGCGCGACCAACTGACCACCTCGGGTGGCAACGTGGCAGCTGCCACGCTGGTTGGCAAGCGCATCGCCGACAAGGCCAAGGCTGCTGGCGTCGAGAAGGTCGCTTTCGACCGCGCTGGTTTCCAGTATCACGGTCGTATCAAGGCCTTGGCTGATGCCGCGCGTGAAGCCGGTCTTCAGTTCTAAGCCGTCGGCAACCGGAAGGAAATTCAAATGGCTAAGTTTCAACCCAAGGTAGCAGACGAAGGTCGTGACGACGGTCTGCGCGAAAAGATGATCCAAGTGAACCGCGTGACCAAAGTGGTCAAGGGCGGTCGGATCATGGGTTTCGCAGCATTGACCGTGGTTGGTGATGGCGATGGTCGCGTTGGCTTCGGCAAGGGCAAGGCTCGTGAAGTGCCTTTGGCTGTGCAAAAGGCCATGGACCAAGCTCGTCGCAACCTCGTCAAGATCCCGTTGAAGAACGGTACCGTTCACCACAATTTGCGTGGTGAGCATGGCGCAGCCAAAGTGCTGTTGGCACCAGCTCCTGCTGGTACCGGCATCATCGCTGGCGGCCCAATGCGCGCTGTCTTCGAAGTGCTGGGCATCACCGACGTGGTCGCCAAGAGCCTCGGTTCCAGCAACCCTTACAACATGGTTCGTGCCACGTTCGATGCCTTGAACAAGGCAACGACCCCAGCCGAAGTCGCTGCCAAGCGCGGTCTGACTGTTGAAGACATCTTCAACTGATCGCGGGAGATAAGCATGAGCGAAAAGAAAACCGTCACCGTGAAGCTGGTTCGCAGCCCCATCGGCACCAAGGCCGATCATCGCGCCACTGTGCGCGGTCTGGGTCTGCGCCGTATGAACAGCACTTCGGTGCTGGAAGACACGCCAGCCGTGCGCGGCATGATCAACAAGATCAGCTACCTGGTCGCGGTGCTGTAAAGCGCCACGCTGAGGGGAAATCCATGGAACTCAATAGCATCAAGCCCGCCTCGGGCGCCAAGCATGCCAAGCGCCGTGTCGGCCGCGGCATCGGCTCCGGCCTGGGCAAGACCGCTGGTCGCGGTCACAAGGGCCAGAAGTCGCGTTCGGGCGGCTACCACAAGGTCGGTTTCGAAGGCGGTCAAATGCCTTTGCAACGTCGCCTGCCAAAGCGCGGTTTCAAGTCGCATCTGCTGAAGTACAACGCTGAAATCACCCTGGGTGAACTGCAAGCGCTGGGCTTGGCTGAAGTCGACGTCTTGATCCTCAAGCAATCTGGCCTGATCTCGCAGATCGCCAAGGTTGTCAAGGTGATCAAGTCGGGCGAGTTGACCGCCAAAGTGACTTTGAAGGGCATTGGTGCCACCGCTGGCGCCAAGGCTTCGATCGAAGCTGCTGGTGGTTCGCTGGCTGAATAAGCCAGTATCTACGGCACATAACGTCAAGACCTGAGCAGGACTTCAGCGTGGCAACTTCTCCCACTCAACTGGCACAAAGCGGCAAGTTCGGCGACCTTCAACGTCGCTTGACTTTCTTGCTCTTGGCGCTGGTCGTTTACCGAATCGGGGCACACATCCCCGTGCCTGGTATCGATCCGTCCCAATTGCAGCAGTTGTTCAATGGGCAGCAAGGCGGCATTCTGAGCCTGTTCAACATGTTCTCTGGCGGGGCGCTGTCGCGGTTCACCGTGTTCGCCCTGGGGATCATGCCTTACATCTCGTCGTCCATCATCATGCAGATGATGGGCTACGTGATCCCTCAACTTGAGCAACTCAAGAAAGAGGGCGAGGCAGGCCGTCGCAAGACGACGCAGTACACACGCTACGCCACTGTTGGCTTGGCACTCTTTCAGTCGTTCGGCATTGCCGTGGCACTGGAAGGCACCGCAGGTCTGGTGATCAGTCCTGGGTTTGGTTTTCGCATGACCACCGTGATCAGCCTGACGGCCGGCACGATGTTCTTGATGTGGTTGGGTGAGCAGATCACTGAGCGTGGTTTGGGCAACGGCATTTCGATCTTGATTTTTGGCGGTATCGCTGCTGGCTTGCCCAATGCAATGGGTGGCTTGTTCGAGCTGATCCGCACGGGTGCCATGAGCATTCCAGCTGCGATCTTCATCCTCGCGCTGGTGGTCTTGGTGACCTACTTTGTTGTGTTTGTTGAGCGCGGCCAGCGCAAGATCTTGGTGAATTACGCCAAGCGCCAGGTTGGCAACCGTGTCTACGGTGGTCAGTCCTCACACCTGCCTCTGAAGATCAACATGGCAGGTGTGATCCCTCCGATCTTTGCATCGTCGATCATTCTGTTGCCCACCACCGCAGTCGGTTGGTTTGCAACGGGTGACAGCATGCGCTGGTTGAAGGACATCGCTGGCATGTTGTCGCCAGGCCAGCCGATCTACGTGATTCTGTATTCCGTCGCGATTGTTTTCTTCTGCTTCTTCTACACCGCTTTGGTGTTCAACAGCCGCGAAACAGCCGACAACCTGAAGAAGAGTGGTGCGTTCGTTCCGGGCATTCGTCCAGGCGATCAAACTGCCCGTTACATCGACAAGATCTTGGCGCGGCTGACGCTCGCCGGAGCTGTTTACATCACTGCGGTGTGTTTGCTCCCTGAGTTCTTGGTCCTGAAGTACAATGTGCCCTTTTATTTCGGCGGCACCTCGCTCTTGATCATCGTGGTCGTCACGATGGACTTCTGGGCCCAGGTGCAGTCGTATGTGATGTCTCAGCAATATGACTCATTGCTGAAGAAGGCAAATTTCAAGTCAAGCTGATCGGTCCGATTCGTCGGTCCATAAGCCAGGCGTCGTTGAGAACATCGCGGCGCTGGCAAACAGCAGGTGAATCAGCGCAAGTTGCTCGGACACCAGTCTTGACTTCCACGATGCTGTGGAGGTCCGGGGTGGTGCAGAATTTGCGCCCAGAGTTTGAGTCGTGCTCGCATCGTGTTCCGGGCGAAGTGAGCTGAAGTTTGGTGACCCCGGAAACGTGGGCGAATTTCCGCAGAGCAGTTCTGCGGTTCAGGAGAAGACCATGAAAGTTTC
>JAVLFO010000210.1:0-2045 GCA_046052805.1 Aquabacterium sp.
AAGGCCCCGGTTTTCATTCATTGACCGAAGGTCAATTACTTGGCGCGGCGGCGAGCCACCAGGCTCAGACCCACCAGACCCAGACCCATCAGGGCGTAGGTCGAAGGCTCAGGAACTGCTGGCGTCGTAGCAGCCTTGGTCACGGTGATGACCGAGTCCAGTTGACCGAAGTCAGCGGCAGCGCCTTGCAAAGCAGTCTTACCGATGCTGTACAGACCCAGGCCGTTAGAGATGGCGGTGAAGCCAGCGGTCGTCAGCGACAGGCCAGTGAAGCTGGTGTTGTAAGTGCCTTCGCCAGCCAGTGCGGTAGGGCCAGTGATGGTGGTGAAGTCAAACAGCTTGATGCCGATTTCGTTCACGGTCACAGCGCCGTGGGCAGCAACCACAACGGTGCCCTTGCTGTTGGTGATGTTGTTGGCCAGAGCCAAGCCGGTGCCGGTCACGTCGCCGTAGATGGCCTTGTTGACCAGGTCAACCGTGAAGTTGCCCACGAACACGTTACCGCCGGTGGCCACACCGTTACCGCAGTTATAGGTCACGCCAGCCGAAGTCTTGCAGCTGATGTTGGTGCCGTCGGCAGCGGTTTGGCGAGCGCCACCCGAGCTGTAAGCAGTCAGGATCTGGTCGTTGGTGTTGTCGATGGCCAGCTTGTTCACTGGGGCCGTGACGGCCACAGCGTTGTAAGCACCGACGCTGCCATCGATCGACGACACGGAACCAACTGCTGCAACAGCGACCTTACCGGTGTTCAGGGCGGCCACCAGGGTGTCGCTGAACGTCAGGGCGCCAGTGCCGGTGGCGGTGAAGCCCTTGTAAGTGTCAGTGCCGCTGACGGTCACGGTGGCAGCGCTAGCTGCACCCACTGCCACGAACGCGGCGGCAGCGACGATGCTCTTCATTGCAAATTTCATGTCTATCTCCACTGGGAAGCGGCCCTTTGGTACTTCTCTCTGCTGTCGTCAGGCATCCGCGTATTCCTTCGACCAGCACAGACGCTTTGTATGTCTGTTCGCTGTAAGCATAACGGCCAACATCCGCAGGGCACAACGGCTGTTGTCCCTCGAACACGTGTGAAATGCCTCAGGAAAACACCAAGGTTGAGAAGTTCCCCCCGCATTCGTGTGTAGGGGTTACCCCCGAGGCGCGGGTTAACCTCCCAGGAGGGTGACCTTGGCGAACTTTCGCTTACCGACTTGGGCCACAAAAACACCTGCCATCAACTTGAGACCCTTGTCACTGACCGTTGCACCGTCAATGCGCACCCCGCCTTGCTCGATCATGCGCAAGGCCTCGCTGGTTGACGCCACCAAGCCCGCTTGTTTGAGCACCTGGCCAATGGCCAAACCCTCGCCGGTGTCGGGCAAGGTCAACTGAACTTGGGGAATGTCGTCTGGCACCCCGCCTTTGGATCGGTTCACGAAATCGGCCAAGGCCTGCTCGGCCGCGGTCGCGCTGTGGAAGCGTGTCACGATTTCCTGGCCGAGCATGACTTTGGCGTCGCGCGGGTTGCGGCCGTTGGCACATTCGGCTTGCAGGCGAGCGATGTCGTCGAGTGGGCGCATGCTCAGCAAGGTGAAGTACTTCCACATCAGGTCGTCGCTGATGCTCATGAGCTTGCCAAACATCTCGTTGGGCGCTTCGCTGATGCCGATGTAGTTGTTCTTGGATTTGGACATCTTCTCGACGCCGTCCAAGCCTTCCAGCAAAGGCATGGTCAAGATGCACTGGGGCTCCTGTCCGTATTCGGCTTGCAGGTGGCGGCCCATCAGGAGGTTGAACTTCTGGTCAGTGCCACCCAGCTCGAGGTCAGACTTGAGCGCCACCGAGTCGTAGCCTTGCATCAAGGGGTACAAAAACTCGTGCACGCTGATTGAGTTGCCCGCGTGGAAGCGGTCATGAAAATCATTGCGCTCCATCATGCGGGCCACGGTGTAGCGGCTGGCCAACTGAATCATGCCGCGTGCGCCCAAGGGGTCACTCCACTCGCTGTTGTAGCGAATTTCAGTCTTGGAAGGATCCAGCACCAGGCTGGCCTGCTTGTAATA
>JAVLFO010000211.1:0-3557 GCA_046052805.1 Aquabacterium sp.
ACGCGCGTGTGCCGAAGTTCACCATCGTGCTGGGCGGCTCGTTTGGCGCCGGCA
Organism: Aquabacterium sp.; assembly: GCA_046052805.1. GTDB lineage: Bacteria > Pseudomonadota > Gammaproteobacteria > Burkholderiales > Burkholderiaceae_C > Aquabacterium. The sequence continues at coordinate 55 of JAVLFO010000211.1, forward strand.
ACTACGGCATGTGCGGGCGCGGCTTTGATCCGCGCTTCATCTTCAGCTGGCCTTCGGCGCGCACCGCCGTGATGGGCGGCGCCCAAGCGGCCAAGGTGATGGAGATCGTCACGCGCGGCAAGATGGAACGCGCCGGCATGCCCGTCAACGACGCCATGCTCGAAGGCATGAGCAACGAAATCCGCAAGCGCCTGGACCTTGAGGCCAACGTGCTGTTCGGCACCGCGCGCCTGTGGGACGACGGGATCATCGACCCGCGCGACACCCGCCGTGTCCTCTCACTGTGCCTGGACCTGGCCCGCGACGCCGAGGCCCGCCCCCTGCGCGGCAACACCTTTGGCGTGGCCCGCCTGTGAGCGCCAAGCGCCCCCCTTTTTGCCCTTGACCTGACCGCATCCCCCCAAGACAGAGACCGAGGAGACACCCCATGCAATTCACCGCCGAACACCGCCAGATCGCTGACACCGTCAAACGCTTTTGCGAAGCCGAGATCAACCCCTACGTCAAAGAATGGGAAGCGGCCGAGACCTTCCCCGCCCATGAGGTGTTCAAGAAGATGGGCAAGCTGGGCTTGCTCGGCGTGAAGTACGACACCGCCTACGGTGGCTTGGGCCTGGACTTCTCGTACTCGATGGTGGTGGCCGAAGAGCTGGGCGCCATCCCCTGTGGCGGCGTGCCGATGGCCATTGGGGTGCAGACCGACATGTGCACCCCCGCCCTGCACCGCTTTGGCTCTGACGAGCTGAAGAAGGAATACCTGGCCCCCGCGATTGCCGGCGACATGGTGGGCTGCATTGGCGTGTCAGAAGCCGGTGGTGGCTCTGACGTTGCGGCCTTGAAAACCTCGGCCCGCACCGAGGGCGATGACTACGTCATCAACGGCAGCAAGATGTGGATCACCAACGCCACGCAGGCCGACTGGTGCTGCCTGTTGGCCAACACGTCCGAGGGCAAGGTCCACTCGAACAAGTCGCTGATCATCGTGCCGATGGACGCCAAGGGCATCACCACGCAGAAGATCAAGAAGATCGGCATGAACTCGTCGGACACGGCGCAGATCTTTTTCGACAACGTGCGCGTGCCGCGTCGCAACCTCGTGGGCACCGAAGGCGCGGGCTTCATGATGCAGATGATCCAGTTCCAGGAAGAGCGCCTGTATGGCGCCGCCAACTCCTTGAAGATGCTGGACAAGCTGATCGACCTGACGATCGAGTACTGCAAAGAACGCCGCACCTTTGGCACCCCGCTGATCGACAACCAGGTCATCCACTTCCGCCTGGCCGAGCTGCGCACCGAAGTCGAATTGCTGCGCTCGCTGACCTACCGCGCCGTTGAAGAGTACGTGCTGGGCAATGACGTCACCAAGCTGGCCTCCATGGCCAAACTCAAGTGCGGCCGCCTGATCCGTGAAGTGGCCGACAGCTGCCTGCAGTACTGGGGCGGCATGGGCTTCACCTACGACAACCCCATCTCGCAGGCCTACCGCGATGGGCGCTTGGTCTCGATCGGTGGTGGCGCCGACGAAGTCATGCTGGGCATCATCGCCAAGTTCGAAGGCACCCTGCCCAAGAAGGCCCGCTGATCCCCCACACGCTGCACCCACAAGGCCCTCCGCATGAGCACCCCGACGATCCAAGTCCAACTCGACCACGGCATTTGCACCCTGACCTTGAACCGACCCGAGGTGCGCAACGCCATGTCGGTGGCCATGGTCAACGAGCTGCTCCAAGCCTTGAAAGCCGCCGAAGGCAACCCTGCCGTTCGCGTGGTGGTGCTGCGTGGCACGGGCGGGCATTTCTGTGCCGGTGGTGACATCGGTGACATGGCACAAGCGCGCATGAAGCTGGCCGCACAGCAAGCCGAAGGCAACAGCACGGGGCCCAACCCGGTGGCCGCGGTGAACGCGCAATTCGGCCGCCTGTGCCTGGCCTTTGCGCGCACGCCATTGCCCGTGGTCACGGTGCTCGAAGGTACGGTGATGGGCGGCGGCTTTGGCCTGGCCTGTGTGTCAGACGTGAGCCTGGCCTTGCACAACGTGAGCTTCCGTTGGCCTGAAACCTCGCTGGGCATCATCCCCGCGCAGATCGCGCCCTTCCTGGTCGAGCGCCTGGGCTATGCCGAGGCCAAGCGCCTGTCTGTGACCGGCGCCAAGGTCGGTGCCGCTGAGGCCTTGACCATCCGCCTGGTGCACGAAGTGCATGCCGACACCGATGCCTTGGAAGCCGCATTGCAAGCCGTGCTGGCCAACATCCTGGCCTGCGGCCCCCAAGCCATCGCCACCACCAAGAACCTGCTGGCACACGCCCGCTTGTCGAGTGCCGAAAGCCTGATCGACGACGCGGCCGCGATGTTCGCGCGCGCCGTGCTCAGTGAAGAAGGCCAAGAAGGCACCGGTGCCTTCATGCAAAAACGCAAACCCTCTTGGGTTCCCCAGGCCGCCTGAGGACACGCCGTCATGACGACCTCCAACATGCTCAATAAGATCCTCGTTGCCAACCGCGGGGAAATCGCCTGCCGCGTGATCCGCACCGCACGCAAACTCGGCTACCGGACCGTGTCCGTTTTCAGCGAAGCCGATGCACAAGCCCCTCACGTCGCTCTGGCCGACGAAGCCGTGTGCATTGGCCCTGCCGCGGCCAGTGCCTCGTACCTGAACGTCGAGGCCTTGCTCAACGCCTGCCGCCAGACCGGCGCCAACGCCATCCACCCCGGCTACGGCTTCCTGTCTGAAAACGCGGCCTTCGCCCAAGCCTGCCAAGACGCCGGCGTGACCTTCATCGGCCCCAGCCCCCACGCCATTCGTGTGATGGGCGACAAGGCCGGCGCCAAGCAAGAGATGATCAAAGCTGGCGTGCCCACGGCCCCCGGCTACCTGGGCGCCAACCAGGACGACGAGGTCTTGATCGCCGAGGCCAAGCGCCTGGGCTTCCCGCTGCTGGTCAAGGCCGTGAGCGGCGGTGGTGGCCGTGGCATGCGCTTGGTCCACCAAGCCGACGAGCTGGCCCAAGCCATCACCAGCGCCCGCCGCGAAGCCCAAAGCGCCTTTGGCGACGGCACGCTGATGCTGGAGCGCCTCATCCTTGACGGTCGCCACATCGAGATCCAGGTCTTCGCCGACAGCCACGGCAACGCCGTCTACATCGGCGAGCGCGACTGCACCGCGCAGCGCCGTCGCCAAAAGGTCATTGAAGAATCCCCCTCGCCCGTGGTCAACCCCGCCATGCGCGCTGCCATGGGGCGCGATGCCGTGCTGGCCGCCAAAGCCATTGGCTACTGCGGTGCGGGCACCATCGAATACATCGTCGACCAGGATCTGAATTACTACTTCCTGGAGATGAACACGCGCTTACAGGTCGAGCACCCAGTCACCGAAATGATCTCGGGCCTGGACCTGGTCGAGTGGCAACTGCGCGTGGCCGCCGGCCAGCCTCTGCCACTCACGCAAGACCAGATCACCCCTGTCTCTTATACACATCTGACGCTGCCGACGACTAGTCGAGTGT
>JAVLFO010000212.1:0-3301 GCA_046052805.1 Aquabacterium sp.
TTGCGACGCGAAACGATGAACGTCTGCGTGCGCTTGTTGTTGCGAGTGCGGTAGCCCTCGTGAGGGTGTTCCACGGCGACACAGGGACCTGGCCCTCGCCGGTACGGCCTTCGCCACCACCGTGCGGGTGATCCACCGGGTTCATGGCAACGCCACGAACCGTTGGGCGGATGCCCTTCCAGCGGATGGCACCGGCCTTGCCGTATTGGCGCAGGCTGTGCTCTTCGTTGCTCACTTCACCCAAGGTGGCGCGGCATTCGATGTGGATCTTGCGCACTTCACCGGAGCGCAGGCGAACCTGAGCGTAGGTGCCTTCGCGGGCCATCAGCACAGCAGAAGTACCAGCCGAGCGAGCGATTTGACCGCCCTTGCCTGGCTTGAGTTCGATGTTGTGAATGGTCGAGCCCACAGGGATGTTGCGGATCGGCAGCGTGTTACCGGCCTTGATCGGGGCTTCAGAGCCGCTGATCACGGTGGCGCCAGCTTCCAGACCACGAGGCGCAATGATGTAGCGACGTTCGCCGTCGGCATACACCACCAGAGCGATGTGAGCCGTGCGGTTCGGGTCGTACTGGATGTTTTCCACCTTTGCGGGGATGCCATCCTTGTTGCGCACGAAGTCCACAACGCGGTAGTGGTGCTTGTGACCGCCACCCTTGTGACGAACGGTGATGTGACCGTTGTTGTTGCGGCCAGAGTTTTGCTTCTGGGGTTCCAGCAGCGACGCTTCTGGCTTGCCCTTGTGCAGGTGCTTGTGCACCACCTTGACCACGCCACGGCGGCCAGGCGAGGTTGGTTTGACTTTAACGACAGCCATGATTACGCAGCCTCCCCGGAGAAGTTCAGCTCTTGACCTTCAGCCAGCGACACATAGGCCTTCTTGGCGTGGTCACGACGGCCAACGCGGCCACCGAAACGCTTGGTCTTGCCCTTTTGGTTCAGGACTTGCACCGACTTCACTTCGACCTTGAACAGCAGCTCAACGGCGGCCTTGATCTCGGGCTTGGTGGCATCGCGCATCACCTTGAACACGACTTGACCGCGCTCTTCAGCAGCGGCCGTGGCCTTTTCCGAAATGATCGGAGCGACCAGCACCTTCAACAGGCGGCTTTCATCAAATTTGAGGGTGCTCATGCGAACAACTCCTGCAGCTTGTCGATCGCGCCCTTGGTGACCAAGACCTTCTTGTAGAAGACCAGGGACAGGGGATCGGCGTAACGGGGCTCAACCACCAGCACGTTGGGCAGGTTGCGAGCGGCCAGGAACAAGTTCTCGTCGATCTCATCGGCGATCACGAGCACGTGGTCGACGTTGAGCGACTTGAGCTTGGCAGCCAGCAGCTTGGTCTTGGGCGCTTCGATCGAGAGCGAGTCGATCACCGACAGGCGGCCTTCACGAGCCAACTGCGAGAAGATCGCAGCCACACCGGCGCGATATTGCTTCTTGTTGACCTTGTGGGTGAAGTTTTCGTCCGGGCTGTTCGGGAAGATGCGACCGCCGCCACGCCACAGAGGCGAGGAGGACATACCAGCACGAGCGCGACCGGTGCCTTTTTGGCGCCATGGCTTCTTGGTGGTGTGCTTGACGGTTTCGCGGTCTTTCTGAGCGCGGGTGCCTTGACGGGCATTGGCCTGGTAGGCCACGACGACCTGATGGATCAGGGCTTCGTTGTATTCGCGACCGAACAGGGCGTCAGAGGCTTCAACCTTCGAGGCGGCTTGACCTTGTTCGTTCAGGAGCTCAAGCTGTGCCATCAGTTGGCCCCTTTCTTGATCTTGACCTTGACGGCGGGACGCACGGTGACAAAGCCACCCTTCGAACCCGGCACAGCGCCCTTGACCAGCAGCAGTTGACGGGCTTCGTCAACGCGCACGATGTCGAGGTTTTGTGTGGTCACGGTCTCGTCACCCATGTGGCCCGACATGCGCTTGCCAGGGAACACGCGGCCAGGATCCTGCGCCATCGAGATGGAGCCAGGAACGTTGTGCGAACGCGAGTTACCGTGCGAAGCACGTTGCGAACCGAAGTTGTGACGCTTGATGGTGCCGGTGAAACCCTTACCGATCGAGGTGCCTTGCACGTCAACCAGTTGACCAGCAGCGAACAAAGCAGCGGGAGCAATGGTGCTACCGGCCTTGTACTCAGCGGCGACTTCGGGGGTCACGCGGAACTCTTTGGTGACTTCACCAGCTTCCACGCCAGCTTTGGCGAGGTGGCCGGCTGCAGGCTTGGTCACGCGCGATGCTTTGCGCGAGCCGAACACCACTTGCACAGCGGTGTAGCCGTCAGTCTCAACGGTTTTGACCTGGGTCACGCGGTTGTTGGACACGTCGAGCACGGTCACAGGGACGGCATCGCCGTCGTCTGTGTAAATGCGCATCATGCCAACCTTGCGACCCAGCAATCCGATGCGATTGCTAAGACTCATGGTTCTTCTCCAGCCCCTTCAGGGGCCTTTTAAACACACCCGACATCGATTGGCCGGGGCGACTTGTGGCCAACACCTCAACGCTCGGTACTGCTGAGCGACAAGGCATTGGCCGGTGATATCCAACGCTGGAGGACACTGCGCTGCTTAAAATTTAGGCAACGCACCATCCGCCCATTGCGGGAAAGCCTGCGATCATAGCAAACACCCTGAGCAGACGCAAGCGCTCACGGGTTCCGACCATGAAAAAACCGCCCGAGGGCGGTTTTCAGGAATCTCAAACCCTCTGCGACGAGGGCCAAAGATCACTGCAGCTTGATTTCGACGTCCACGCCAGCAGGCAAGTCGAGCTTCATCAGGGCATCAACCGTCTTGTCGGTTGGGTCCACGATGTCCATCAGACGCTGGTGGGTGCGGATTTCGAACTGGTCACGCGACGTCTTGTTGACGTGAGGCGAGCGCAGGATGTCGAAGCGTTGCAGACGGGTTGGCAGGGGCACGGGGCCCTTGACGATCGCGCCGGTACGCTTGGCGGTTTCCACGATTTCAGCCGACGATTGGTCGATCAGCTTGTAGTCAAACGCCTTCAGGCGGATGCGGATCTTTTGTTGTGCCATGACACACTTCCTTTGAATTAAAGAACGAGACGCCTGCCGCCGACCCGAGAGCCGGTCAGCAGGCACGTGTCACGCGAGATCAGTCGAGGATCTTGGCAACCACGCCGGCGCCGACGGTACGGCCGCCTTCACGGATGGCGAAACGCAGACCTTCTTCCATGGCGATCGGGGCGATCAGCTTGACGGTGATCGACACGTTGTCACCAGGCATGACCATTTCCTTGTCGGCTGGCAGCTCGATGGAACCGGTCACGTC
>JAVLFO010000213.1:0-7323 GCA_046052805.1 Aquabacterium sp.
CGGTGCGCTGGCCGCTCTTGCTGGCTTGTTGTGCGGTCTCCACCAAGTGGCCCGCCAGCTTGAGGCGCTGGGCTTCGCCGCGCGACAGCGTGGGCACCGGTTGGCCCAGCTTCACGTAGTCCAGGCCCACGTCTGACAAGGGCTGCAGGGCGCGGACCACGTCCACGTCTTGCGCGAACAGGCGCACGGCCTCGGCCACGGTCAGCTCCAGCACGTCCGAGATGCTGAGCTTTTTGCCCAAGCGTTCGACCAGCACCTCGCGCACCTCGGCGCGAAAGCGCGTGCCATCGCAGTCGGGGCAGCGCAGGTAGACGTCGCTCAAGAACTGCATCTCGACGTGCTCGAAGCCCGAGCCGCCGCAGGTGGCGCAGCGGCCGGTGCCTGCGTTGAAGCTGAAGGTGCCCGCGGTGTACTTGCGCTCGCGCGCCAAAGGGGTCACCGCGAAAATGGTGCGCACGGCATCGAAAGCGCCCACATAGCTGGCGGGGTTTGAGCGTGCCGTTTTGCCAATGGGTGACTGGTCAACGAAGTTGACCGCGCTGAGCCAGTCGGCACCCAGCAGCTCGTCGAACTCGCCGGGGCTGTCGGTGGGCAGGCCAAAGTGGCGCAGCAGGGCAGGGTGCAGGATGTCTTGGATCAGCGTGGACTTGCCCGAGCCGCTCACGCCGGTCACGCCCACCAGGCGCTGCAGCGGGAAGGTGATGGTCAGGTCTTTGAGGTTGTGCTGACGCGCACCTTGCAGGATCAGCTTGGGCGTGTTGTCCAGCACGGGCCGGCGCAGGCCCATGCCGATGGTGCGGCGTGCGCCGAGGTAAGCGCCGGTCAGCGTTTCGGCACGCTTCAAATCGTCTGGCGTGCCGTCGAACACGATGCGACCGCCCTGGTGGCCGGGGCCAGGGCCCATGTCGATGACGCGGTCGGCCGAGAGCATCACGGCCGGGTCGTGCTCGACCACGACCAGCGTGTTGCCCGCGTCGACCAAGCGCTGCATGGCCACGTTGATGCGGTCCATGTCACGCGGGTGCAGGCCAATGCTGGGCTCGTCCAGCACAAACAGCGTGTTGACCAGCGAGGTGCCCAAGGCCGTGGTCAGGTTGATGCGCTGCACCTCGCCACCGCTGAGCGTGCGGCTTTGGCGGTCGAGCGTGAGGTAACCCAGTCCCACATCGACCAGGTACTTCAGGCGCGTGCGGATCTCATCGAGCAGCAGCTTGAGCGTGTCGTCGTGGCCGGCGGTGGGCAGGCTCACGAACGAGAAAAAGCGCTGCAGTTGCGAGATCGGCAGCAGGGTCACGTCGTGCAGGTTCAAGCCGGGCAGGGCTTGCAGCGCCTCGCGGCTCAGCGTGATGCCATGCGGCACCGTGCGCTTAGATGGCGGCAACACGGCATCGGCGTCCTCGCGTGAACCCAGGCGCCACAGCAGCGACTCCACTTGCAGCCGCGCGCCATCGCAGCTGGGGCAGGTGGTGTAGCTGCGGTACTTCGACAAGAGCACGCGGATGTGCATCTTGTAGGCTTTGCTTTCGAGGTATTCGAAGAAGCGCTTGATGCCGTACCACTGCTTGTTCCAGTTGCCCTTCCAAGCCGGGTCGCCGTCGATCACCCATTGCTTGTGCTCAGGCAGCAACTGCGCCCAGGCCGTGTCACGCGGGATGCCGGCATCGCCGCCGTACTTGATCAAGTCGTTCTGGCAATCGGCCCAAGCGGGTGTTTGCAGCGGCTTGATGGCGCCACTGCGCAGCGTCTTCTTGGCATCGGGGATGACCAGGCCCCAGTCCACCCCGATGACGCGGCCAAAGCCCCGGCAAGTGGGGCAAGCGCCCGCAGCCGAGTTGAACGAGAACATGCCCGGCGCGGGCGCGCTGTAGCGGCGGTGGCTTTCGGGGCAATGCAGGCCGCTGGAAAAGCGCCACAGCGTGGGTTCGGGCTCGCTGCCATCGGCCAGGGCCTCGTCGGCATTGGGCAAGGCGTACACGGTGATGTGGCCGCTGCCGCGTTTGAAGGCCACCTCCAGCGCTTCCATCACACGGGGGCGGTCGAGGTCAGCACCGCTGGCGTCGGCCCCGATGCGGAAGCGGTCGGCCACCACGTCGAGCACCAATCGCTCGTCAGACGCCACGCCGACGCTGGCTTCGTCGCTGCCCTTTTTGCTGGCCTTCTTGGCGGCGGCCTTTTTGGCAGCGGGCTTCTTTTTGGCAGACGCGGCCTCAGGGTCGCCACCGGCCGTGGCATCGGCACCCAGTGAGGCTTGCGAAGCCGTCAGCGCGGCCGATGGCAGCAAGGCGGCCTTGACCACGCGCTGCGCCTGGATGCGCGAAAAGCCGCTGGCCGACAGCCATTCCTGCATTTGCTCGGGGCTGGTGTTGGCCGGCAGCTCGGCCCCAAAGGTGATGACCACACGGCGGCCGCCAGGCGTGGCGGCGCAGCGGGTCAGCAGCTCGTCAAAGGTGGACTGGGGCGTGTCTTCGCGCACCAAGCGGCCGGTGTCTTGGTCGAACAGCTGCGCGGCGCGGGCAAACAGCAGCTTGAGGTGATCGTTCACCTCGGTCATGGTGCCCACGGTCGAGCGCGAGGTGCGCACCGGGTTGGTCTGGTCGATCGCAATGGCCGGGGGCACGCCTTCGACGCGGTCCACCGCCGGGCGGTCCATGCGATCCAGGAACTGGCGGGCGTAGGCGCTGAAGGTCTCCACATAGCGGCGCTGGCCTTCGGCGTACAAGGTGTCGAACACCAGCGACGATTTGCCCGAGCCACTGGGCCCCGTCACCACGGTGAGTTCACCCGTGCGGATGTCGAGGTCGAGGTTCTTGAGGTTGTGCTGGCGGGCACCGCGGATGCGGATATCGGACATGGATCACCTTGCGCTTCAAAGCAGCGGCCAACGCGCACCCAGAGGGATGTCAAGGCACGGAGCGCAAACATTGTAGGGAGCGAAACCGACGTTCCGTGTCAACATAGTGGGTCTTTGCAATGCCTTTTGTTGACTCAACCGCCTCACACCATGTTCAAGCGCCTTGTCCTGCCCCTGCTGATCCTCATTGGTTTGCTGGCCGCCTATTTCGCGGTGGTCATGCACTGGTCATACTCTTCGGGCGAGCGCGCCGGCTGGGTGCAAAAGCTCTCGCACAAAGGCTGGGTCTGCAAGACCTGGGAAGGCGAGTTGGCGCTGGTGTCCTTGCCTGGCGCGCAGGTTGAAAAGTTCCTGTTCACGGTGACCGACGATGCCGTGGCCGACCAACTCAACAAGGTCATCGGCAAACGTGTCGCGCTGCACTATGAAGAGCGTGTGGGCCTGCCCACCACCTGCTTTGGTGACACGCGCTACTACGTCACCGGCGTGACGTCGGTGGACGACATTTCGCTGTCGCCCGGCGTGGTGGTGCACGGCGCACCAGCGGCTGACGCTGCCAGCGCCTCCGCCAGTGCGGCCAGCGCCCCCTGAGCCTGCCCAGGGCTCAGCGCTCAGCGCACCAGCAGAACCGGCGTTTTGCTGGTGGCAATCACCTGTGTGGCCACCGAGCCCGTGACCAGGTTCATCAGGTTGCTGTGGCCGTGCGAGCCCATGATGATCAAATCAAACTTACCCTTGTGGGCGACTTTGGCGATCACCTCAGGTGCATGGCCGACCTTGCTCATGAACTGCGTGGCCAAATCGTGTCGCGCCGTGAACTTGCGGATGGGCTTGAAGAGGGCATCGGCCGTGTCGTCGTAGTACGACTTCAACTCATCGGCCGGGAACATCGATGCCGCATGGGCCGGGATCACTGGCACCACGGTCAGCACGGTGTACGTGTGGGCACCCGAAAGCCATTCTTCGTGGGTGGCGAGCCAAGCCAACATGCGCTTGGTGTAAGCGCTGCCATCGACGGGAAGCAAGATGTTCATGCGTGACCTCGGCTGTGTGTGTGGGAACACTGTGCACCTGGCTTGGCCCTGATGCCTTGCGCATCATCAAAGACCGGCGGGGTGTGAGCCTGAGGCTAACGCAGCTCAATCAGCAGGTCTGTGCGGTGGGTCGCTTGCTCGCCCTTGCTGACATAGCCCAGCGGGTTGGCCACGACGCGGCATTGCCAGGCACGGCCATCGGGCAGGCTGCCCTTGATCACGTGGTCGTTGGGGCAATGCAAGTGCCCATGTAGCCAAAGGTCGGCGTGGGGCAGCAGCGCGTCCAGCGCATTGCAAAAGCCCGCGGTGCCGGGCGTGAGGCCATAGCGTGGGTCGGCGCTGTTCAGCGTGGGCGCAAAGTGCGTGACCACCACCGTGCGGCCGTCAAAGGGCGCGGCCAGCGCATCGCGCAACCAGGCCTGACAGCTCAGCGAGAGCTCGCGCATGGCCTCGGCCAGCAAAGGCTCGCCACGCACCAAGGTCGTGTTTTTACGAAGGTAAAAATTGGCCGCCCGAAAGGCCTTGTCGCGCACCGTCAGTTGGCCGACCAGGCTTTTTTCTTGGCACGCAAAAGCGTCAAAGTCAGACCACAAGGTGGTGCCCACAAAGCGCACGTCGCCCAGCGTCACCACCTCGCGGTCCAGCCAGGTGATGCCCAACTGCGCGCACAGCTCGCGCAAACGCTGGCGTGTGGGCTCCAGCTCCAGCGAGTCGAACTCGTGGTTGCCCGGCACGAACAGCACGTGCTGCCAGGGGCAGCCGGGTTGGCGCGGCGAAAACCGCGTCAAGCCAAAGTCGCCTTCGGTGAGCAGCGAGCCGGCCTGGTACGAGCCAATGTCACCGGCCAGCACCAACACCTCGGCGCCTGGCACCGGGCGCGGTTGCCAGTGCGGGTAGCGCTCCAGGTGCAGGTCGGAGAGGAGCTGGATCTTCAAGCGTGCGTCAACCTGCGCTCAGTTCGAGCCGTGGCATTGCTTGTACTTGCGGCCGCTGCCGCAGGGGCAGGGGTCGTTGCGGCCCACCTTGGGCGCATCGCGCACCACGGTCTCGACCTTGTGGCTTTCGGCCAGACCGATCTGGGCCAGGTCCACCACATCGAACACCAAGGCCTCGATGGCCTCGTCGATGTTCTTGAGCGGGTGTTCTTCGTCCAGCGCCTTGGTCATGGCCTGCTGGGTTTCGTCTTGCTCGGGCAGGTGGCGCCAGATGGAGTCCAGCAGATCAGGCACGCCCGACAAGGCCGCGTCTTCCAGCTGCGGGAAGTTGGCCAAGGCCCATTCGAAACCCGCAGCCCAGTAGCCAATGCCTTCGAGGGCGTCTTTGCCTTCGAGCACCTTGCCGTCTTCGTCTTCGATCATCGGCACGATGGGGTCGAACCAGCCGTCTTCCAAGATGCCGCGCAGCATCTCGTCTTTGCGGCGGGTGATCAGGCTGATCAGCTTGGTGTGCTGGGCTTCGGTCCAACCAGGGATGCCGGGCTCAGGGATGCCTTCGGTGCCAAAGATCGGTGCCAGCCACTCTTCGGGCTGGATGATCACGGGCTGCACCAGCACGCCGGCCAGATAGCCGTCCAGGATGACGGCATCGACGGTCTCAAAGGGTGCGGGCACGGCGGCCAGCAGCTCATCGATGGCGTTGATCTCGGCGTCGCTCAGGGTGGGCGGATTTTTCATCTTGGGGCGTTTCGGTGCGTCAAAGCCTGCATTGTGCCGGGAATGCTTTATGCGTAACACCCTTCGTCGATGTCAATGCGCCATTGGCGCGGAAAGGGGATGCACCATGCTGGACACCACGTCAACGAAGTTCTCGCACATTCGACCCGAAGACACCGCTTGGCGCGGCGAAGGTTTGCGGGATTTCTTTCTTTACAAAGACCTGGGCATCGCCGATGCCACCAACGGCAAGGTCATTGCGCACCTGGTCAAGGCCAACCATGCCCCAGAAAAAGGCACGGGCTGGCACCGACATGAGGCCGACTTCCAGATCGTGATCATGACCAAGGGCTGGGCGCGCTTCATGTACGAAGACCAGGAGACCCTGGTCAAGGCTGGCGACTGCGTGCACCAGCGCCCCGGCGTGAGGCACTACCTGTTCGACTACTCGCCCGACATGGAGTACCTCGAGATCGTCGGTCCGGCCGATTTCAAGTCGATCGATGTCGATCCAGTCTGCGATATCCCACCTTGCACGCCTTGGGAAACCAAGGCTTGATGAGGTTGATGGCCTGAGCCTGTCAAGGGCTCAGGCCTTTGCCCAGCGGGTTCAGAACTCGACGTCGAGCTCGTCGATGTCGGCTGGCTCGCTGAGGGCCGCCTTGGCCCATTCCTTCATTTCGGGCTGCGACAGCATCAGCTCGCTGTAGGCGCGGCAGATGGGGTCGATCTTGACATCGTAGGTCTTGAAGCGCGTGCACACAGGTGCGTACATGGCATCGGCCACCGTGCGTTGCTTGCCGAACAGGAAGGGGCCGCCGTAGGTCTCCAGGCACTCGCGCCAGATGGCGGTGATGCGGTCGATGTCTGCCTGCGCGCGCGACCAGATCTTGAAGTTGGGGAAGCTGCCGCGCAGGTTCATGGGCAAGGACGAGCGCAGCGCAGAAAAGCCCGAGTGCATCTCGCCACTGACTGCGCGGCAATGCGCGCGGGCCTTGGCATCGGCAGGCAGCAATTGCGCTTGGGGGCAGACCTCGTTGAGGTACTCGGCAATGGCCAGCGTGTCCCACACGCGGATGCCGTTGTGCGTCAGGCAGGGCACCAGGATGGACGACGACAGCAGCAGGATTTCAGCGCGGGTGCTCGGGTCGTCGGGCGGCAAGACGTGCTCGGAAAAAGGCAGCCCTGCGAAGCGCGTGAGCAGCCAGCCGCGCAGCGACCAAGACGAGTAGTTCTTGCTCGTGATGGTCAGGGTGCTGAGGTCTTGAGGCAGGGCTTTGGGGGCGGAGGCGGCCGTGGCCTTGGGGGCAGCCGCAGTGGCTTTTTTTGCCGCGGCTTTTTTGGCAGGGGCTTTGGCAAGGGTGGCCATGCGTGTCTCCAGGCTGTGGGTATGGGGTCAACAGCGTGAGAGCCAGCAAGGGGTGTGCCAAGCTGGGCAGAGCCCATTGTGGAAACAGGGTGGCTCACAACTTGCTGCAATGCATGCAACGCTCCAACAGCAGGACTCGCATGCTCTATTCGACCTACCAGGCTCAACACACCCTGCTCGAGCCTTGGCGCGTGATGGCCCAAGGCATGTCCGATTGGATCACCCGGGTGCTGCCCGAGGGGCCGCCGCAATCGTCCTTGGAAGAGCTGTTGGTGGGCAGTGTGTTCACCCGTCAGGCGGCCGCCGCCGGCGAGGTGTTCTCGCGCCTCAAGCTCACGCACAGCCGCCCGCCGTTCGAGATCCCCTCGGTCATGTCCCAAGGCCGTGAATACGCCATCACCGAAGACAAGGTGATGA
>JAVLFO010000214.1:0-1982 GCA_046052805.1 Aquabacterium sp.
ACGTAGGCCAGGTCGAAGCCCATGCATTCGTTTTCATCCGCGACGGGATCTCGCTTGATTGATTGCCCTCATTCGATGACGCCCCCATGGACAAACTGCTGACACTGCCTGACTCCGCCCATGCAACCTTGTCCATCCGGGCGAAGGCCTTGGTCTTTCACGATCGCAAGTCGCTGGCTTTGCTGAGCGATGTCGAGCGCATCGCGCGCAGCGATGCCACCGTGCTCGTGGTTGGTGAGACCGGCACGGGCAAAGAACTGATCGCGCGTCACGTGCACGCCACCAGCGGTCGGCAAGGCCCTTTTGTGGCGGTCAACTGCGGTGCATTCAGTGAATCCTTGATTGACGCTGAGCTGTTTGGCCACGAGACCGGCGCCTTCACCGGCGCCTCGCAAGCGCGCTCCGGCTGGTTTGAGGCAGCCAATGGCGGCACCTTGTTCTTGGATGAAATCGGCGATTTGCCCATGGCCTTGCAGGTCAAGCTGTTGCGTGTGCTGCAGGAGCGCCAAGTCGTTCGGCTCGGTGCCCGCAAAGCGATTCCTCTGGACGTGCGCCTGGTTGCCGCCACCAACATCGACCTCGCGCGCGCAGTCGAAGCTCAGCACTTCCGGGCAGACCTTTACTACCGACTGAGCGTGGCCAGTGTTCGCCTGCCGCCGCTGCGTGAGAGGGCCGATGACATCGTTCCTTTGGCCCAGCACTTCATCTCGGTGTACCGCAGCCGCTTGCACCTCGGCGACGTTCAAATGACCTTGCAGGCGCAAGAGGCCCTTCTCAGCTACAGCTGGCCAGGGAACATCCGCGAGCTGGAAAACGTCATTCACTATGCTTTGATTGTCTGCAAAGACAACGTCATTGGCATCGACGACATCAAGTTGGTGCCATTGACGGCGCCCAAGCATTCCTCGCAGTCTGGCTTGATTGCGGGCGGGCTTGGTGTCAAGGGCGACGAGGCCCATTCCGCTCGTGGGGCGCATGCACAGGGTGCGGTCGCGACACCCTTGTCCATGACAGGTAGCCCAAGCGAAACATCAGTCCATACCGAGATCGTTGGCGGTGGCTTGGTGCTCTTGGGTGCGGCGTTGCAGGCCTTGCTTCAAGAAGGGCATCAGCCTTTGTTTGATGCGGTTGAGTCGAGCTTGGTTCATGCAGCGTTTTCTTATGCTGGACAGAACCAGGTCAAGACCGCCAAGGTGCTGGGCATCACCCGCAACATGTTGCGCACGCAGCTGCAGCGCCACGGGCTTCTGGGCCGAAAAAGTGATCATCTTGACGAGCATGTTGGGGACAACGAAGCCAATGCCGACATTGACCTGAGTGCCGCATGATGTGAGCCCAGTTGCCGAAGCCATGAAGCCGCCGACATCGCGTCAGGCGGCTTTTTTGATGGTGCCTCGCTCAACGGAGACGAGGTGCATCACGCATAAAAAAAGCGGCTTTGACGTGTGTGCCAAAGCCGCTGAAATGTGTTCGAGGGTGCCTGATCAGGCCCTCGAAACACCCCCACTCATTTGTTCATTTGTTGATTGGCGTCTGCTCACTTCTTCAAGTAGATCTGGTCAAACACGCCGCCGTCGGCGAAGTGCGTTTTCTGGGCCTTGGTCCAGCCACCGAAGGTGTGGTCCACCGTGAAGAGGTTCAGCTTGGGGAACTGCTTGGCGTACTTGGCGGCCGCCTTGGGTTCGGTGGGGCGGTAGTAGTACTTGCCGATCAGGTCCTGGCCTTGCTCGGTGTACAAGAAGTCGAGGTAGGCCTGGGCCACGGCGCGGGTGCCACGCTTGTCGACGACCTTGTCGACCACAGCCACAGGCGGCTCAGCCAAGATGCTGACGGCGGGGTAGACCACGTCGAACTTGTCGTCGCCGAACTCTTTCTTGATCAGGCCGACTTCGCTTTCCCAGGTCAGCAGAACGTCGCCCACGCCGCGCTCAGAGAAGGACACCGTGGCGCCACGGGCACCCGAGTCCAGCACAGGCACGTGC
>JAVLFO010000215.1:0-7777 GCA_046052805.1 Aquabacterium sp.
CGCCTCGGCGCGCCAGGCGGCTTGCATCACCTCGGTGCTGGTGCTGAGCTTGAGCCCGCTGCCCATGGCCGTCAGTGACGCAGCTGCGGCGGGAGCGCTCGCAGTCAAAGCCGTTGAAGCACTGGACGCCGATACCGCCGCACCCTGGCCCTTGCCGCTGGCCAGTACCGAGTGGCGATGTTGTTGCACCCAGCTGGCGATGGCCAAGCCCGTCAGCCCAGCTGCGGCCAGCACACCGAGCGCCAGCCAGAGACCTTGGCGCCAGCGCGCATGGCCCTGTTTGTCAGAGCCGGCCTGGGCGCCGGGCTGCGAGACGTGTCCCTGGAAGACCTCTTGAGCGGCCTTGTCCACGATGGCGCGGTCCACCGACATCTTGTCGCCTGCGTAGGCACCCAGCAAGGCCCGGTCGCACAGCAGGTTGATGCGCCTGGGCACGCCCTGGCTGAGCTGGTAGATGCGTTTGACGGCGGCCTTGTCAAACAAGTGACCGCGCTTGAGGCCCGCGACCGTCAAGCGGTGGCGGATGTATTGGGCGGTTTCCAGTTCAGACAGCGCTTGAAGGTGGAAATGCGCGATCACGCGCTGCGCCAGTTGCTCCAGCTCTGGCTGGGCCAGCATCACGCGCAGCTCGGGCTGGCCAATCAAGATGATCTGCAAGAGCTTGCGCTCGCTGGTCTCCAAGTTGGTCAGCAGGCGCAACTGCTCCAGCACATCGGGCGAGAGGTTTTGCGCCTCATCAATGATCAAGACGTTGTTTTGCCCGACCGCATGGGTGCGCAGGAGGTACTCGTTGAGCGGGTCGAGGTGGTCTTTGACCGTGGTCAAGGCGCTGTCTTGAACGGGCAGCGGGATGCGGAATTCGTCGCACACCGACCTGAGCAACTCCACCACCGTCAGCTTGGGGTTGAAGATGTAGGCCACGTTGCAGCGCCGAGGGATCTGCTCTAAAAAGCAGCGGCAGACCGTGGTTTTGCCCGCGCCGATGTCGCCCGTGAGCAGCACAAAGCCGCCGCCGCCGCCCACGCCATAGAGCAAGTGGGCCAGCGCCTCGCGGTGGCGCTCGCTCATGAACAGGTAGTGCGGGTCAGGCGCGATTGAAAATGGCGCGGTCTTGAGCCCGAAGAATGAGGCGTACATGGCCTGCAGGATACCGCCTGTCGCCAGGCGTGACGCTCAAACGTTCGCGTCGCCCCGGCTCTTGTAAACGCCGCAGCCCATGATGAGCTGGTCGGTCAAGGGCATCACAAACGATGTTTTCAGGTCGACCTTGCCGGTTTGCGGATTGGCAAAGGCGTAGTCCACCCAGCCGCCTCCGTGGGCCGCGCGGTCAAACGCGTCTCGCACGAGCTTGTCGCCATCGACACCCGGGTTGTTGCGAACCGCTGTGTTGACCTTCTCGGGCTTGCCCGATAAGGCGCGGTAAACCCCGGTGTTGTCAAAGGCGAACACGTACATGTCACGGTCCACGAACTCGGCGCTGTTGGCCGTGATCGCATCGAGTGCGCGCGGGCCTTGGGCCTTGTACAGCGCCACCGCTTTGTGGACGAGGGCCAGCGCCTCATCGGCACTGCCTTGCCTCAAGCGGTAGGACGCCACCGTGGTGGCCAGACGGTGCGCGCGCTCGCTCAGTTGGGTCGAGCTGTCAGAGGCAGCTTCCACGGTGCGGGCGTTTTGGCGCGTGATGTCGTCCAGATGCGCCACCGACTGCGACACCGACACCAGCGCCTCACTTTGCTCACGGGCGTTCTGCGAGATCTCGCGCACGCTGTCGGCCACCTCGCGGATGCCTTGGATGATGCGCTCGAAGGTCTCCTTGGTGCCGTTGATCTGGGCCACGCCCTGGTCAACATGCTCCACCGACTCGCCAATGAGGTGCTTGATCTCTTTGGCCGAGGTGGCGCTGCGTTGCGCCAAGGAGCGCACCTCAGAGGCCACCACCGCAAAGCCACGGCCTTGCTCGCCCGCGCGGGCGGCTTCAACGGCGGCGTTGAGGGCCAGGATGTTGGTTTGGAAGGCGATGCCTTCGATGACGCCGATGATCTCTTGCACCCGGCGCGAACTCGTCTGGATGTCTTGAACCGACTTGACCGCGCTTTGCACCGCCACCCCGCCTGACTCGGCAATCTCGCGCACTTGCGAGGCCATCGTGTCGACCGACGAGGCGCTGGACGCGCTTTGCGAGACCTCGCTGGTGATGGCCAGCACGCTGGCTGCAGTGTGTTCCAGGCTTTGCGCTTGCGCTTCGGTTTGCGAGGCCAGCGCCTTGGTGTCAGACGCCAGTTTCAGGCCAGCCTGCGCCACCATCGACGAGGTGCTGCGGATGTCAGACACCATTTGCGACATCTGCCCGGTCATTTGGTCCAGCGAGGCACCCACCGTCGACAACGCATCCGAGCCACTGGCTTCGATGCGCGCAGCAAAGTCGCCACCGGCCAGTTGCGTCACCGAGTTTTGCAGCGTGCGCATCGCAGCCAGTGACGCTTGGACGTTGGCGGCGCACAAGTAGAGCGTCAAAATCAGGGCTGCGCCACCGCCATACTCGATCAGGCCTTGCGCCTGCGCGGGAGCGAAGTGCGCAGCGACCCCAATCAGCGTCACCATGGGCATGGCAATCAGCAGCGTCAACAAGGCGAGCTTGGCCGGTGCGTTGAGCCAACGCATCAACTTGATGCCAGGCAGGAAGACGGCGGGCGAAGTGTCCGATGGCCCCATGAGCGATCCCTTTCAGTGGCCTGAAGGTGCTGGGTGCCGGCACGCGCCAACACGCCGCTCAGGCGATGTGCTCAGCTTATCGGCCGGTTTGGCCCGAACTTGACCCTGTTGCCAGCGCCCGGATCAGGCTTGTGCCAGCCAGCGTTGCACCAGTTTGACCCACAGCGTGGCGCCCAGGGGGATCAATTGGTCATTGAAGTCGTAGCTCGGGTTGTGCAGCATGCAAGGCCCCAGTCCGTGCCCGCCTTCGCGGTGGGTACCGTCGCCATTGCCGATCACAAAGTAGGCGCCGGGCTTGGCTTGCAAGAAGAAACTGAAGTCTTCGGCGCCCATGGTGGGCTCGAAAGCCTGCACGTTGGCGGCGCCGACCACTTCGGCCATGACCTCACGCACAAAAGCGGTCTCAAAAGGGTGGTTGATGGTGGGCGGGTAATTGCGGCTGAACTCGAAGTCGGCCGTGGCGCCAAAGGCGGCGCACATGTGGTGCGTCAGGTCACGCATGCGCGACTCGATCAGGTCGAGCGCGTCGTTGGTGAAGGTGCGCACCGTACCCTGCATCGTGACCGAGTCCGGGATGACGTTGGTGGCCTCGCCCGCCTCGATCATCGTCACCGAAATCACGCCGGTCTCAATAGGGCGCATGTTGCGCGTCAAGATGGTCTGGAACGCTTGCACCAGCTGGCAGGCCACGGGGACTGGGTCGATGCCCAGGTGAGGCATGGCGCCATGGCAGCCTTTGCCGCGGATGGTGATCACAAACTCGTTGCTGGAGGCAAAGCAGGGGCCGTCTTTGATGGCGAACTGGCCCACTTGCATGCCGGGCCAGTTGTGCAGGCCAAAGATCGCGTCCATCGGGAAGCGTTCAAACAGACCATCTTTGATCATTTCGCGCGCACCGCCGCCGCCTTCTTCGGCGGGCTGGAACACCAGGTACACGGTGCCGTCAAAGTCGCGGTGATGCGCCAGGTACTGGGCCGCCGACAACAAGGTGGCCGTGTGGCCGTCATGCCCACAGGCATGCATGCGGCCCGCGTGTCGGCTGGCATGGGCAAAGGTGTTGTGCTCGGTCATGGGCAGGGCGTCAATGTCGGCCCTCAAGCCGATGGCCCGCTTGCCGGGGCGCCCTTTGATCACGCCCACGACACCGGTCGTGCCCAGACCCGTGTGCACCTCAATGCCCCAGCTTTGCAAGGTCTTGGCGATCAGGTCTGACGTTCGCACTTCTTGAAAGCACAGCTCGGGGTGCGCGTGGATGTCGCGCCGCAAAGCCCGCATGGCATCGGCCTGGTCCAGCAGTTCAGGCAGGACGGAAGTTGGCAACGAAGGGGTGGCAACTGACATGACGGAACAAGCCCACGAGACACGGTCTGTTGATCTTACCCGCGCCTTGATCCCCCGCAAACCAGTGGGTGAAGCAGGGTGTGCAGCCCACTTGGTACGGCCCTTGCACTACACGGGAGCCAATCCGGCTGGTTTGCTTGTTTTGATTGTGCTGGACCCCTGCATGTGCCGCTGTACGTTTCTCTCACGCCGCTCTTTTTCTGTGATGTTCTTGCCATTGCTTGCCTTGTGTGCATCCACGCAGGCCCAGGCGGCGAGCGCCGCTGACCCCGGCTTGACCCTGCAAGGCCTCAAAGAGGCGACCGACATGGTCTGGTTGATCGCAGCCGGCGCTTTGGTGTTTTTCATGCAGGCTGGTTTCGCGTTTTTGGAGTCGGGCATGGCCCGCGCCAAGAACACTGTCAACGTGATCATGAAGAATTACTGCGACATGTGCTTCGGCGCGCTCGCCTACTGGATGGTGGGCTACGGCCTCATGTTCGGGGCCAACGCCACGGGTTGGCTGGGTACATCGGCTTTTGCTTTGCACCGCGTGCCAGAGTCTGAATACGGCAGCCTGTTTTTCCAGATGATGTTTGCGGCCACGTCGGCCACCATCGTCAGTGGGGCCATTGCCGAGCGCACCCGGTTTTCGGCCTACATCATTGGCTCGGTGGTGATCACGGCCATCATCTACCCGGTCTACGGTTCTTGGGCTTGGGGCGGCTTGTACGGAGGCGAGGGCTGGCTCAAGTCCATGGGCTTCATTGATTTCGCCGGCTCCAGCGTGGTGCATGCGGTGGGCGGTTGGGCGGCCTTGGCGGCCTTGCTGGCTGTGGGGCCGCGCTTGGGGCGCTTTGGCCCTGATGGCGAGCCGCGCCAGATCCTGGGACACAACCTGACCTTGGTGGCGATGGGCGCCTTCATTTTGTGGATCGGCTGGTTTGGCTTCAATGCCGGCAGCACCGCAGCAGCCACCGTGGGCATTGGCAAAATCGCCTTGAACACGCACATGGGTGGTGCCGCAGGTGCCATCGGCGCCATGGCCATGTTGCGTTTGATGCGCCGCAAGATTTTGCTCACCACCACCCTCAATGGCTCCATTGCGGGCTTGGTTGGCGTGACGGCGGGCTGCCACGTGATGGAGCCCGCGTTTGCGCTGCTCACCGGGGCCATTGCCGGCAGTTTGAGCGTGTTGGCTGCTGATGTGCTCGAGGCGCTGCGCATTGACGACGTGGTGGGCGCGGTCTCGGGTCACGTGGTGGGCGGTGTGTGGGGCACGTTGGCCGCCGGCCTCTTCAACGCCAATGACATGTTCAACCCGCGCCAACTGGGCGTGCAGGCTCTGGGGTGTTTTGCCGCTTTCGCGTGGTCGTTTGGGGCGTCGATGCTGATGTACTGGTTGATCAACAAGGTCGTGCCTTTGCGGGCATCGACCCTGGATGAGCAGCGCGGCTTGGACTTCACCGAGCACCATGAGCTGGGCTATCCCGAGTTCCAGCAAGACGCCACCAACCGGGGCAAGCACCATGGCTGAGGCCGACACCGCAATGGATGCGGTGAGGTGGGCCTTGTCTGCATACCTCCCGCCGGATCAGGCCTCGCGTGCAGCGGCCTTGTGGCAGCGCCCGACAGGCGACACGCCAGCGTCTGCCATGACCGGCCTGAGTCGCTATTGCCGCCTGGTTGCCCAGCACTTTGACTTGGGTGGGCGCGAGGCCGAGTTGCACCTGCGCATCATCCGGGCGCTCAAGGCGCAAGCCCAGGCCCAGCCTCAGGGCCCAGGCGATGCGCAAGCCGACGCTTTGCCGGATGTGAGCTCTACCTCACACCTCAAACGCATCACCGAATTGCCCGCCGGCTCGGCCTTGCTGATGCAGCGCTTTTTAGAGGCCACCGAGCAGCATTTGCGCAACGAGTTGGGGGCCGCGCATTCTGCACAGCGCTGGCGCCAGGCTTTGGTGGGACACGTCAAGCGCGTGCCGGTGGGCAGCATGCACCAGCTCAGTGACTGGCTTTGGGGGCGCACGGCCGGCTTGCAAGGGCAGTGGCCTGCGCGTGGGCTGGGTACCCAGCTGATCAACGCAGCCTATGTGGCCTTGGCCGAGTCTTTGGGGCCAGTTCGGGCCGACGCTTGCTTCACCAGCATCGTGCGTGAGTTCGAGCAAGCCAGTGACCCGAGCTTGTCAGGCATCAGAAGCTATTTATAGTTCGCAGCGTTGCACCTTCAACCTGGAACCCCTCATGAGCGACATCACCTACAGCCAAGCCCACAGCCTCGGCCTGCCCAAGGCCCGCGAACTGGCCAAGCAATGGTCTGACCAGGCCGCCCAGAAAATGGGTTTGAGCTGCAAGTACCAAGAGTCTGACGAGCGCGACACCCTGGCCTTTGAGCGCAGCGGTGTCACCGGCACCATCGTGGTGACGGGCACCAGCCTCGACCTCGACATCAAGCTGGGCATGATGATGAATCCCTTCAAGGCCATGATAGAGGGCGAAGTGGCCAAGAGCTTGGGCCGCATGATTGAAAAAGCCTCAGGTTCTCAGGCCTGAGGCTTCGGCATGCATCGGCGCTGGGCGCCGATCAGCGCATCACTTCTTGAGTGACTCGACCAGGTCGATGTAAGCCTGTTGCGCGGCTTCTTGGGTCTTTCCCTTAAGGCCAGCCCAGGCGTCGTACTTGGCGCGGCCCACGAAGTCGGTGAAGCCAGGGCGCTCGCCGGTGGCATCGCCCACGCTGCCTTGCTTGAACAGCGAATACATCTGCAGCAAGGTGTTGTTGTCGGGCTTGGCGGGCAGCAGCTTGGAGTCGGCCAGGGCTTGGTCGAAGCGGGCTTTGAGATCGGACATGTGGGGTCTCCTGTGGTCGGTCTGCATACGGCAAGGGTGCTCGGGCGGCCCAAAGGGCTCCAGCGGGGGGCAGACCGGGTCAGGCGGCATGTTAATGCCCCTGGCCCCAAAGCCCTTGCCCGTTCCCCCTCAAAAACGGGGCGGGTCAGCCCTGATGTGTCGCACTCTCTAGAATCACTCCCCTCATGAGCGCTGTTTCCTTTCAGAACGTCACCAAAACCTTCGAGTCCGGCGGTCGCACCGTCCGTGCCTTGCAAGGCGTCAGCTTCGACATTGCCGAGGGCGAATTTTTCGGCCTGCTGGGCCCCAACGGGGCGGGCAAAACCACCTTGATCAGCATCCTGGCAGGCTTGAGCCGCGCCACGGGCGGCCGCGTGAGCGTGCAAGGGCATGACGTGGTCGATGACTACGCTGCAGCCCGGCGCGCGCTGGGTGTGGTCCCGCAAGAGCTGGTGTTCGACCCCTTTTTCTCGGTGCGCGAGACCTTGCGCAACCAAAGCGCCTATTTCGGACTGCGCCGCAACGACGCCTGGATCGACGAGCTGCTGACCAACTTAGGGCTGAGCGACAAGGCCGATGCCAACATGCGCCAGCTTTCGGGCGGCATGAAGCGCCGCGTGCTGGTGGCGCAGGCCTTGGTGCACCGCCCGCCGGTCATCGTGCTCGACGAGCCCACCGCCGGCGTGGACGTCGAGCTGCGCCAGACCCTGTGGCAGTTCGTCTCGCAGCTCAATAAGCAAGGCCACGCGGTGCTGTTGACCACGCATTACCTGGAAGAGGCCGAGGCCCTGTGCCACCGCATCGGCATGCTCAAGCAAGGGCAACTGGTGGCGTTGGACCCTGTCTCTTATACACATCTGACGCTGCCGACGACTAGTCGAGTGTAGATCTCGGT
>JAVLFO010000216.1:0-2974 GCA_046052805.1 Aquabacterium sp.
CTGCGCAATCTTTGTACTGCCACCAGCCTAACTGTGCGGTCAAGCGGACGCCAACCCCTTCGGGGTCGGTGCCCTTCAGTCGCTGCGCTCCTTACGGCGCCGCTTACCTTGTTCGTTAGGCTTTTCGCAAACCACGTCGATTACTACTCGGGAGGCTTGTATGTCGCACGTCAAGATGTTGGAGGAATCCAAGCATCATGCACAGGAGGTTTTCTCGCGCCTCTACGGCATTTCAGTTGAAAACGACGACAAGTCTCGGGTTGCGCTTGCTTGCTACGGAATTGCCCAACAACATCACGCGGCGATCATTCTTCTCCTGGATCAGCACCACCCATTGCTGTCCTCCGCGTTGTCACTCTTACGCTCGCTTTACGAAGCAACCTTTCGCGGAGCATGGGTTGGGCACTGTGCCACGGACGAACAGGCTGCCAACCTCGTCAGCGGCGACAAGAAGCAGGTCGACATGGCAAGCATAATTTCAGTACTGCTTCGTGAGCTGCAATCAACAGAGAATGCGGACTTTTATAAAAAAGCATGGCCTGCGCTGTCAGCATGCACTCACACATACGAACATCAACTCCTTCCTTGGCTCACCGAGCAGGACATAACACCTACGTACCAAAGCGGCCAGATCGAATGGGTACTGAAGCGCGCAACGGAAGCGCTCAATATTATTGAGGCTGGGGTTCGTTTTCACGAAGCAACACCACAGAGCAGTAAATCATGAGTGTTTTGCAAATTTCAATATTGGCAATCATATGAGTAGCTCTTCAGCCCGATCACCTACTACCAGCCTAACTGTACGTTCAACACGGACAAAAATGCTTCGCATTTTTGCCGGTTAACTTTGGCGTTAGGCTTTTCGCAAACACGCACCGTTGCCATTCGTTATTCTTTAAGAGATATGCCCTTTATCAAACGTCACCTTACAGGCGAAGAGCTTGCCAAAATCGACTACGAGGCGCTTGGCATTGAGACGCGTAGAGTACCGCCCATTGAGTGGGATTGGGCGATAGACAACGAACGCCAAGCTCTCTGCACCCAACTGATCAGCAGTACCTACGAAATGCGGGAAGGGTACTACTGGTACTTGCTCATATCCCAAGGTCAACCAGTTCTATTCATGGTGGATGCTTTTGGATCATTGAAGATTGACGGTAAGACCTACCGAAAGGCTGTGCTTAACAAAGCCGCTTACTCGAAACAAGAAGCTCTTGCCCTAGAAGTTCTAGCTAACGAGGCACATCAAGCTGTCAGCTATCGAGGCGAGCCGCTATCATTTGAGGGGCTCCAATACTATTCATCAATGTAGCGCCATAACAAGTAAAGGCCAATGACTTTCCATGGACGTTCCACTACGCGCCCCAGCCTAACTGTAGGTTCAACTCGGACGTCAATGCTTCGCATTGCCGCCGGTTAACCTGAACGTTAGGCCTGATGCGTTTCGGAAAAAGAAGCGATTTTTACTATTAGCACCATTTTTCAAAAATCATGAACAATCAAATGCAGAAGACTTTTTTATTTACTTTGTTATTTTTTCTTATTTTCAGCAATTCAGTGGCGGCAGTTCCAACCACCAACCCCCCAACCGTTACAGCATATGCCAATATGGCACTGCTAGAAATGCGTTTGGCTATGCGTAGCGCACTTGAGGAAGGCAGAATTCCGAAAGCTTCTGCAGAATGCATGCTAGCTCTGGACGAGTCAAGCTTTAGAGATGTATATTTCTCAATTATATCCGAAGGTTTAAGCAATAAAGAATTAGAAGCCACGGAAGCATTCTTTCGCTCCCCGGTCGGCCAAAAATTCGCCAAACAGAATTTACTGAAAGTCCACGCCGACTTTGGCAGAAATATTCCAGAGCCTCTACCAAGCTATTCAGACGCGGAATCAGAGGAATTTAAAAAATTCGCGCCAACGGATGCCGGAGACAAATTGCTTACAGGAAAATTATTCAAAAATCCAGAAGCAAAACAAAAAATAGGAGAGCATCGCCTAAGCCTGTTAGTCGCCTGCCGTAAGAAGAAATTCTAATCCCGAACCCAGCGCACATTCAAAATGAGCTTGCAACACTTCGCCTTTGCTCCAAAGCGTGGCCTAACTGGTCGTTCAACGCGGACGCCAACACTGGCCATGGCTTCGCCATTTTATTGGCCAGTGTTGGTGCCCTGCGGCCTTACGGCCTCCGGCGCCGGTTAACTTTGGCGTTAGGCTTTTCGCAAACAAGCGCCTCTTCTATTCGTTAGGTTTTCGGAGCAAGCAAATATGAAACGTACGGCACTGCTTCTATTTGCCGCATCCGGTGCGGCTGGGGCACAGAGTCTTCCCAACTACAGTTGCACGATCGAACGCATTCAAACGGCAGGGCATCCCACTAAGCAAGTGCAAGCGATGCATAGCCGAGAGTACCTAGGTAAAACATTCACCGTTGAAAGACGAACTGGCATCATGACAGGTGTGCTGAAGAATTCGTTCGTTACGCGTCCAGAAGTAATCGACTTCGGGTCAATCGACAACTCATACAAGGCTGTTACCACACTCCGCTTAAATCAAGGTTCCGGATCAGGCACCAACATCCATGCGTTGGTGGTCAATGAGTATGAGAAAACGTCGTCCAAGTCCTTCGTGTTCATGGACAACGACGAAGTCTTCTTTGGCTCCTGCTCGCATCTACGTGAATGAATGCTGCTCACTTTATCTTCGCGGACACTTGAATCAATTGCAGGCACAAGCATGGCAACGCCATCAGCATCTGTCACCAGCCTAACTGTAGGTTCAACACGGACAAAAATGCTCCGCATTTTTGCCGGTTAACCTGGGCGTTAGGCCACTCATGAACGCACGCCGTATCCACGAACTTATGCAGGATCGCTTTCCTGCATTCAACTTCGTCGACCACGAATGGATCAACGTTGCGGACAGCGCAGGTGTTCGCGGGGCGCTGCTTCAAAAGTTGCTAGACCAAGCCTTTCAA
>JAVLFO010000217.1:0-3643 GCA_046052805.1 Aquabacterium sp.
ACCTCTTCGGCCGTGGGCTGGATGACGAAGTCGCGGTCGTGGCGGTCTTTGAAGCGCAGCAGCTCGGCGCCCATCTTTTCAAAACGACCGGTCTCTTGCCACAGCTCGGCGGGTTGCACCACGGGCATCACCAATTCGATGGCGCCTGCGCGGTTGAGCTCGTCACGGATGATGCCTTCGACCTTGCGGATGGTGCGCAAGCCCATGGGCATGTAGTTGTACAGGCCAGCGCCCAGCTTCTTGATCAAGCCCGCCCGCATCATCAGCTTGTGGCTGGTGATCTCGGCGTCGGCAGGGGCTTCTTTGAGGGTAGAGATGAAGAACTGAGAGGCTTTCATGGGCGTAGGTAGGGGCACCGCTTGAATGAGGCCTTGACAAACACACTAGGCGTTTGCGCGCTGCGGTGCAATAATGAAACCAGTTGAAAATTCGGAGTTGATTATGCTCGACCGGGAAGGCTTCAGGCCTAACGTCGGCATCATCCTGCTCAATCACCGTAACCAGGTTTTTTGGGGCAAGCGCATTCGCACCCACTCCTGGCAGTTTCCCCAGGGCGGCATCAAGTACGGTGAGTCGCCTGAGCAGGCGATGTTCCGCGAGCTCCACGAAGAGGTGGGCTTGCTGCCCGACCACGTCCGCATTGTGGCCCGCACCCGCGACTGGCTGCGCTACGAGGTGCCTCAGCACTTCATCCGAAAAGACGCGCGTGGCCACTACAAAGGCCAAAAGCAGATTTGGTTCTTGTTGCAACTCACGGGCCGTGACAGCGACATGAACCTGCGCGCCACCAGCCACCCCGAGTTCGACGCCTGGCGTTGGCACGAGTACTGGGTGCCCCTGGAGGCCGTGATCGAGTTCAAGCGTGGTGTGTACGAAACCGCCTTGTCTGAACTGGCGCGCTTCCTGCCCAAACCGCAAGGCCACAGCAACCGCTTCTTGCGAGGCAACATGCGGGGCGTGCGCAAGGATGGCGAGTTGGGCGACGACGTTGACAGCGACCTCGCCAGCCACGAGCAAAGTGAGGCCGCGCCGTTTTACGAGTCAGACGAACGACTTTGACCACGCAGGTGGCTCAGACATGAAAAAGGGCTCCGTTTGGAGCCCTTTGTTTTGCGTGCCCTCAGGCGCAACTCATTCGATTTCAGCCTTGGTGGCGCACTCTGCGTCAGCGGCATTGATGCTGCAACGGGCGCGCTTGATGATGTTCAAGCCTTGCTTGTTGTAGATGCCTTGTTTGGCGATCTCGATGCGCGATTCGCGGAACATGATCACGTACTTGGGGATGCTATCGGCGGGCAGGTCGTCCCACATGGCTGCAGGGATGCCCTTTTCAGCTTGCTGGATGATGTTCATGGCGCGGTCGAACTGGGCCAGCCAGTATTGGCGCGACTTCTCGCCAAAGCCCTCAGGGAACTTGGCCTTGTTGACCACCACCTGCACCGTAGGGATCATGATCGGGAAGCGGCCAACGCCACCGGTCTTGCCGATGCCCTTGTACAGCTCGAAAGGCTTGAAAGCCACGGCTGGCAAGGTGACCATGTCCACAAAACCGTTGTTGAACTTGGGGCCGATGTTGGTCACGTCGACCGATACGGGCTGCGCGCCGATGCGTTGGATCATCACGCCCTGGGCCTTGTCGTAGTCAAAAGCGGCGATTTTCTTGCCCGACAGCGCTTCGACCGAGTTGATCTTGCGATCGCGCACGATAGGGTAGGCCGCGCCCAGCGGGAAGATGCCACCGATTTCATAGTTGCCCTCCACCATCAGCTTGGAAGCCTGGGGCGACGAGAACACCTGGATCACCTTGCGCACGACTTCGTAGCTGGCGTCGATGTCGACCTTGCCGTTCTTGACGATGGTGGTCGAGCCGATGCTGTCGAGCGAACCGGCGACTTGGTTGAACACGCGGGTGCGGAAGCCCGTGGCGATGACGCCGTCGCACTGGCCGGCACGGAAATCTTCAACGGCCACGCGCTCGTCGACATAGCTCTTGAGCTCGATGTCGGCGCCATTTTTTTGCATGGCGAGCACGTAGTCGGTGGCTTGGGCAAAGACGTCACCGGTTTTACCGGCCACGTCCCAGACGCAGAACAGGCTCTTGGCTTGCGCAGCAACAGGTGCGGCCACTGTGCCAACCACCACAGCAGCGGCGGCCAAAGCCAAGGAAGAAAAGCGAGAAAGAGTGTGTGTCATCGAGTGCACCTTGCGAGAAACGCTGGTCAGTGAGCGGATGCTGTTTTTAACGCGAAAGCACCCCTGCCAAAGGACAGTAAGAACCCTTGCATCGGCTCAATAGGGGAGACCTGGCGACCTGATCACGCCAAAACGAGGTTGTCGCGGTGGATCATTTCAGGCTCGGTGGTGAAGCCCAGCACCGACTCGATCTCGCTGGACGCCTTGCGGGCGATCAATCGGGCCTCGCCGCTGGCGTAGTTGGCCAGACCTCGGGCGATGTCTTGACCTGCCGCATTGCGCACGGCAATCACGTCACCCCGGTGGAACTCGCCCACCACCTCGATCATGCCGATGGGCAACAGGCTCTTGCCTTCGTCGCGAAGCTTGGCCACGGCGCCATCGTCGACCACGACCGCACCGCGCAGCTGCAGGTGATCGGCCATCCACTGCTTGCGGGCGGTGAGTTTGGCGGTGTCGGCCACGAACAAGGAGCCAATGTCTTCGCCCTGCGTCAGGCGCACCAACACATCGGGCTCGCGGCCCCAAGCAATGACGGTGGATGCGCCACTGCCGGCGGCACGCTTGGCGGCGAGCACCTTGGTGATCATGCCGCCCGTGCCCACACGTGAGCCAGCGCCGCCCGCCATTTGCTCAAGGGCCGGGTCGCCGGCCGTCGCCACGCTGATGAAGCGCGCCTGCGGGTCCTTGCGCGGGTCGGCGCTGTACAGGCCCTTCTGGTCGGTCAAGATGACCAGGGCATCGGCCTCCACCAAATTGGCCACGAGCGCGCCCAGGGTGTCGTTGTCGCCAAACTTGATCTCGTCGGTGACGACCGTGTCGTTCTCATTGATGACTGGCACGACCTTGTGCGAGAGCAGCGTGAGCAAGGTCGAGCGGGCATTGAGATAGCGCTCGCGGTCAGCCAGGTCAGCGTGCGTGAGCAGCACCTGGGCGCTGCCCATGCCGTGCTCGCGCAGCTTGCTCTCGTACATCTGCACCAAGCCCATCTGCCCCACGGCAGCCGCGGCCTGCAGGGCATGGATCTCTTTGGGGCGCGTGGCCCAGCCCAGGCGCTTCATGCCCTCGGCAATGGCACCGCTGGACACCATGATGACCTCGCGACCGTCGGCTGCCAGCGCCGCCATTTGACGGCACCAGGTGCCAATGGCCTGCGCGTCAACGCCCTTGCCCTCGTTGGTGACCAGACTGGAGCCCACCTTGACGACAATGCGGCGGGCGTTTTTCAACACTTCGTTCATGGACGAGACTCGGCAGAGCGGGGATCAGCGCGCGGCTTTTTTGGCCGGCGATTTTTTTGCGGCAAGCTTTTTGGCCGCGGTCTTTGGCGCGACAACCTTCTTGGCTGCCACCTTCTGCGCGGGGACCTTCTTCGCGGTGGCCTTCTTCGCTGGTGCCTTCTTGGCTGGCGCCTTGACGGTCACGGCCTTCTTGGAAGCCACTTTGGTCG
>JAVLFO010000218.1:0-6427 GCA_046052805.1 Aquabacterium sp.
AAATTGAGCATTGCGGCCAACTGCCGCATGTGCTTGGTGGACGTTGAAAAAGCCCCCAAGGCCATGCCGGCCTGCGCCACGCCCGTGACGCAAGGCATGATCGTGCGTACCAAGACCGACAAAGCCATTCAGGCGCAAAAGTCGGTGATGGAGTTTTTGCTGATCAACCACCCGCTGGACTGCCCCATCTGCGACCAAGGCGGTGAATGCCAGTTGCAGGATTTGGCCGTGGGTTACGGCGGTTCTTCTTCGCGTTATGAAGAAGAAAAGCGCGTGGTCGCTGTCAAGGACGTGGGCCCGCTCATCAGCATGCAAGAGATGAGCCGCTGCATCCAGTGCACACGCTGCGTGCGCTTTGGCCAAGAAGTGGCCGGCGTCATGGAGCTGGGCATGCAGCACCGCGGTGAGCATTCTGAAATC
This sequence comes from Aquabacterium sp., assembly GCA_046052805.1. Classification (GTDB taxonomy): domain Bacteria; phylum Pseudomonadota; class Gammaproteobacteria; order Burkholderiales; family Burkholderiaceae_C; genus Aquabacterium. The sequence continues at coordinate 421 of JAVLFO010000218.1, forward strand.
GCCACTTTCGTGGGCCGCTCGATCGACTCCGAGCTGTCGGGCAACATGATCGACATCTGCCCCGTCGGCGCCCTGACCAGCAAGCCTTTCCGCTACAGCGCCCGCACGTGGGAGCTGTCGCGCCGCAAGAGCGTGAGCCCGCACGATGCCACCGGTTCGAACCTGATCGTTCAGGTCAAGAACGGCAAGGTGCTGCGCGTGGTGCCCCTCGAAAATGAGGACGTCAACGAGTGCTGGATCGCCGACCGCGACCGCTTCAGTTACGAAGCCCTGAACAGCGCCGAACGCCTGACCAAGCCCCAGATCAAGCAAGGCGGCCAGTGGCGTGAAGTCGACTGGACGACGGCGCTGGAATACGTGGCCAATGGCCTCAAGGGCGTGAAGAACGACCACGGCGCGTCTGCCATCGGCGCGCTGGCCACCGAGCACAGCACCGTTGAAGAGCTGTTCTTGCTGGGTCAACTGGTGCGTGGTCTGGGCTCCGACAACGTCGACACCCGTTTGCGCAACGCCGACTTCACCGTGGGCGCTGGCGCCCGCTGGTTGGGCCTGCCCATCGCTGACTTGAGCTCGCTGGACCGTGCCCTGGTGGTCGGCTCCTTCCTGCGCAAGGACCACCCGCTGTTCGCCTCGCGTCTGCGCCAAGCGGCCAAGCGCGGTGCGCAAATCTCTGCCATTGGTGCGGCCACCGACGACTGGTTGATCCCCTTGGCGCAACGCGTCACGGTGGCGCCAAGCGCATGGGTGCAAGCCTTGGCTGATGTGGCCGTGGCCGTCGCCAACCAGCAAGGCATCGACATCCCCGTCAACGGCACGGCCACCGACGCGGCCAAGGCCATCGCGGCCTCGCTGCTGTCGGGCCAAAGCAAGGCGATCTTGCTGGGCAACGCCGCTGCGCAACACCCACAGGCTGCCAGCCTGCAAGCCTTGGCCAACTGGCTGGGCGAGCAAACCGGCGCCAAGGTGGGCTTCCTGAGCGAGTCGGCCAACACGGTCGGCGCGCAACTGGTGGGCGCTCAACCTCAGCAGGGCGGCTTGAATGCGGCTCAGATGCTGAGCGGGAAGTCGCTCAAGGCCGTGGTGTTGCTGGGTGTTGAGCCTGAGTTTGACTCGGCCAACCCTGCCGCCGCCTTGGCTGCTGTGCAAGCTGCCGAGATGGTGGTGTCGCTGTCGTCCTTCCAGACGGCCGCCTCGGCCTACGCCGACGTGATCCTGCCGATCGCCGCTTTCACCGAAACTTCCGGCACCTTTGTGAACGCCGAAGGTCGCGTGCAAAGCTTCCACGGTTCGGTCAAGCCCCTGGGTGACGCCCGTCCGGCCTGGAAGGTCTTGCGCGTGCTCGGCACGATGCTGGGTCTGCAAGGCTTCGACTTTGAAACGTCGGAAGAGGTCAAGGCCCGCGCGCTGGGTGACCTCGCTGCGGTGCCTGCCAAGCTCAACAACGCCACGTCGGCTGCCATCACGGTGACCGGTTCGACCGGTGGCCTGGAGCGACTGGCCGACCTGCCGATTTACAGCGCCGACGCCCTGGTGCGCCGCTCGCCGTCTCTGCAAGCCACGGCCGACGGCAAGGCGCCTGTGGCCAGCCTGCCGCAGGCCTTGTGGGCCGAGTTGGGCCTGAGCGAAGGTGCCCAGGTCAAGGTGTCGCAAGACGGTGGCTCGGCTGTGTTGAGCGCGGTGTTGGACGCCAGCCTGCCTGCCAACGTGGTGCGTGTGCCAGCTGGCCACGCCCTGACGTCGACGCTGGGTGCTGCCTTCGGCGCCATCCGCGTCGAAAAAGCCTAAGGGCAGGGGAGTAAAAACAAGATGATTGACACCCTGTACAACGCTGGCTTGGCCAGTCTCGGCGGCGCCTGGCCTGTGGTCTGGTCGCTGATCAAGATCGTGGCCTTGTTGTTGCCACTGCTGGGCTGCGTGGCCTACTTGACCTTGTGGGAACGCAAGGCCATTGCCTGGTCGCAAATCCGTCCTGGCCCAAACCGCACCGGTCCTTACGGTCTGCTGCAGCCCATCGCCGACGCGGTGAAGCTGATCTTCAAAGAGATCATCGTGCCCTCGGCAGCGCACAAAGGCCTGTTCTTCTTGGGCCCCATCATGACCATCATGCCGGCCCTGGCCGCATGGGCCGTGGTGCCTTTCGGTCCTGAAGTGGCTTTGGCCAACGTCAATGCCGGCTTGCTGTTCCTGATGGCCATCACCTCGCTCGAGGTGTATGGCGTGATCATTGCCGGTTGGTCGTCGAACTCGAAGTACGCCTTCCTGGGTGCGCTGCGTGCGTCGGCTCAGATGGTGTCTTACGAAATCGCCATGGGCTTCTGCCTGGTCATCGTGCTGATGACCTCGGGCTCGCTGAACATGACCGACATCGTGATGAGCCAAGGCAAGGGCCAGTTTGCCGACATGGGCATGAGCTTCCTGTCTTGGAACTGGTTGCCGCTGCTGCCGATCACGGTCGTGTACTTCATCTCTGGCTTGGCCGAAACCAACCGCCACCCGTTCGACGTGGTGGAAGGCGAATCGGAAATCGTGGCCGGCCACATGATCGAGTACTCGGGCATGGCCTTCGCCATGTTCTTCCTGGCCGAGTACGCCAACATGATCTTGGTGTCGACCTTGGCCGCCATCATGTTCTTCGGTGGCTGGTTGCCTCCTGTTGACTTCCTGGGCTTCATCCCCGGTTGGATCTGGTTGGCCATCAAGACCTTCGTGATCGTCACCATGTTCTTGTGGGTGCGCGCTTCGTTCCCCCGTTTCCGCTACGACCAAATCATGCGTCTGGGCTGGAAGATCTTCATCCCCATCACGCTGATCTGGTTGGTGTTGGTTGGCGGCTGGATCATGTCGCCCTGGAACATCTGGAAGTAAGGGACCCTCATCATGACTGCCACTTCCTTCAAAGAATTCGTCTCCAGCTTCTTCCTCCTTGAAATGTTCAAGGGGATGGCGGTGACGGGTCGCCACTTCCTCAAGCCTGCCGTGACGGTGCAGTTTCCGGAAGAAAAGACCCCTCAGTCGCCACGCTTCCGTGGTCTGCACGCCCTGCGTCGTTACGAGAACGGCGAAGAGCGTGGTCTCGCCTGCAAGCTGTGCGAGGCCGTGTGCCCCGCCATGGCCATCACGATCGAATCGGACGTGCGTGACGACGGCTCGCGCCGCACCACGCGCTATGACATCGACCTGACCAAGTGCATCTTCTGCGGTTTCTGCGAAGAGAGCTGCCCGGTCGACTCCATCGTCGAGACCCACATTTTCGAATACCACGGCGAAAAGCGTGGCGACCTCTACTTCACCAAGGACATGCTCCTGGCGGTGGGTGATCGTTACGAAAAAGAAATCGCAGCCAACAAGGAGGCGGACGCGAAATACCGCTGACCCGATATGGACACCACTAGCCTGCTTTTCTACATCTTCTCTTCCGTCTTGGTCTTCGCGGGTTTCCGCGTGATCACAGCCCGAAGCCCTGTCAGTGCTGCCCTGCACCTGGTGCTGGCCTTCTTCAGCGCCTCGTGCGTCTGGATGCTGCTGCAAGCCGAATTCCTGGCCATCTCCCTCGTGCTGGTCTACGTCGGGGCGGTCATGGTGCTGTTCTTGTTTGTGGTGATGATGTTGGACATCAACATCGATTCGCTGCGTCAAGGGTTCTGGAAGCATTTTCCGCTGGCCGGTTTCATCGGCGTTTTGATCGCGCTTGAGATGGCAGCCGTGTTGACCCGCGGCTTCCACTTGACCGAGGCCAAAGCCTTTGCGCCTGACGTGGCCAAGGTGCCCAACACCAAGGCCTTGGGCATTGAGCTCTACACCCACTACCTGTTCCCCGTGCAGATCGCCGCTGTGATCTTGTTGGTGGCCATCGTGGCAGCCATCGCGCTGACGCTGCGCAAGCGCAAGGACTCGCGTTCGCAGAACGTGGGCGAGCAAGTGCGCGTCAAGAAGGAACACCGCCTGCGCGTGGTCAAGGTTGCTGCCCAAGTGGAAGAACCTGCCGCTGACGCCAGCAACACCGGAGGTCAAGCATGACACCGATCACCCTTGGACATTACCTCTCGTTGGGCGCCATCTTGTTCGCCATGTCGGTCATCGGGATCTTCCTGAACCGCAAGAACCTGATCGTGCTGCTCATGGCCATCGAGCTGATGCTACTGGCCGTGAACCTGAACTTCGTGGCCTTCTCCCACTACCTGGGTGACATGGACGGACAGGTCTTCGTGTTCTTCATCCTGACCGTGGCCGCCGCCGAATCGGCGATTGGCCTGGCCATCTTGGTGGTGCTGTTCCGCAACCGCGCGTCGATCAACGTGGACGAGCTCGACACCCTCAAGGGCTGATGGCGAGACGCTAGGAGAAACACAACAATGTCAGAGCTTTCCCTCAACTCGCTGCTGGTGGTGCCCCTTGCGCCACTGGTCGGCTCGATCGCTGCCGGTTTGTTCGGCAAGTCGATTGGCCGTCGCGGCTCGCACGTGCTCACCATCCTGGGTGTGCTGATCTCGTTCATCTTCTCGGCCATGACCCTCAAGGCCGTGGCAGGTGAGGGCGCCCACTTCAATGCCACCGTTTACGAATGGATGAGCTTGGGGCCCCTCAAGATGGAGGTCGGCTTCCTGGTCGATGGCCTGACCGCCATGATGATGTGCGTGGTGACCTTTGTGTCGCTGATGGTGCACGTCTACACCATCGGCTACATGGAAGAAGACGACGGCTATCAACGCTTCTTCAGCTACATCTCGCTGTTCACCTTTTCGATGTTGATGCTCGTGATGAGCAACAACCTGCTGCAGCTGTTCTTCGGCTGGGAAGCGGTGGGCTTGGTGTCTTACCTGCTGATTGGTTTCTGGTTCAAAAAGCCCACGGCCATCTTCGCCAACATGAAGGCCTTCTTGGTCAACCGTGTGGGTGACTTCGGCTTCATCTTGGGCATCGGTTTGATCTTGGCCTTCACGGGCACCTTGAACTACACCGAGATTTTTGCCAAGGGCGCTGATCTGGCCGCCATGACGCTGCCCAAGACCGACTGGTCTTTGATCACCGTGATCTGCATTTGCTTGTTCATCGGTGCGATGGGCAAATCGGCGCAGTTCCCGCTGCACGTGTGGCTGCCTGACTCGATGGAAGGCCCGACCCCGATCTCCGCGCTGATCCACGCTGCCACCATGGTGACGGCTGGCATCTTCATGGTGACGCGCATGTCGCCGCTGTTTGAGTTGTCTGACGCAGCCTTGAACTTCATCGTGGTGATTGGCTCGATCACGGCCCTGTTCATGGGTTTCTTGGGCATCATCCAAAACGACATCAAGCGCGTGGTGGCCTATTCCACCCTGTCACAGCTGGGCTACATGACCGTGGCCTTGGGCGTGTCGGCTTACAACGTCGCGGTGTTCCACCTGATGACGCACGCCTTCTTCAAGGCCTTGCTGTTCTTGGGTGCCGGTTCGGTGATCATGGGCATGCACCACGACCAGGACATCCGCAACATGGGCGGCTTGCGCAAGTACATGCCCATCACGTGGATCACGTCGCTGTTGGGTTCCTTGGCACTGATTGGCACGCCGTTCTTCTCGGGCTTTTACTCGAAGGACTCGATCATCGAAGCGGTGCACGCCAGCCACTTGCCGGCTGCAGGCTTTGCCTACTTCGCCGTGATCGCCGGTGTGTTCGTGACCGCTTTCTACAGCTTCCGCATGTACTTCCTGGTCTTCCATGGCAAGGAAAACTTCCACCAAAAGCCCTTCCCGGGTGAGCACGATCACCACGACGACCACGGTGACGACCATGGGCATGGCCATACGCCGCATGAGTCGCCATGGGTGGTGACGGCGCCTTTGGTGCTGCTGGCCATCCCTTCGGTGGTGATCGGTTTCCTGGCGATCGAGCCCATGCTGTTCGGCGACTTCTTCAAGGGTGCGATCTTCGTGAACCAGAGCTGCACCCCGCCATGGAAGAGCTGGCCCACGAGTTCCACGGTGCCACCGCCATGGCCCTGCACGCCTTCGGCACGCTGCCGTTCTGG
>JAVLFO010000219.1:0-2193 GCA_046052805.1 Aquabacterium sp.
ACTCAGTCACCAGAGTTTGCAAATAGCGCTCGATGCCGCCGCTGTTGCGCAGCCCATGGTTACTGATGACAAACGACACGAAAGCCCACCCCTGCTTGATCAAGCCGGTGAAGTTAACATGAATGGGGGGGCGGCGAAAAACTGAGCCAGGTGCTCAACATACCTTGCTGCTTTTTGAAGCGAGGGAATGAAGAGGGCGATCATCATGGACATGATTGGCAAGGTCAAGCGGGTGCACCGCCGAGACAAGAAGACCTGGAGAGAGATCGCGAGGGCCACTGGCCTGTCGAGGAACGCGGCCGCCAAGTAGTTGAACGAGGCACAGCCTGTGGAGCCCAAGTAGCGCCGGGACACGGCCAAGGCGACGAAGCTGTCGGCAAATGAAGCCGCGCTCACGCGGCCCAAGAAGGAGCGTCGAGGAACTCCCGACGGCGCGTGCGCTTCGTCGATGATTCCCATCCAAGGCGGCTCTACTGAACGGGCGCTATGGTGCGACGAGCACATTCACTCAGGCAGGTTGCGACGCGTTAGCCAAAAAGCTGAACACGAGGCCGAGAAAGCGCCTGAGATTCCAAACGCCTCACTCGACGTACTGTGCCGGTGTTGCACTTGCGATGTGGTAGCGCGGCGCAAGCAAGCCAAGTCCTACGCGCGTGCGCAAGGTGATCTCAGTGAATGAAACCGTTATTGAGCGCATGACGCACGTTCAATTTGATACACGCGCGCCGGCGGTAAGTTGGTCCAAACCTTCCGCAAGGGCCTGGCAATCAAGCCGAGACGATCCAGGGTGCGCGGCGAAACGGGCGGTTTGAAGCCGTAGGTGAATTGGCGCATGCACCCCCCTGGGCGCAACAGGCTGAAGGCCGAGTGAAGCACGGCCTCGACATCTTCCTCGGGCATGGAGAGCAACGGTAGGCCTGAAACAACGACACCAACACCACCAGCCGCTGCGTACCGAACGGCGTCTTGAGCACCGACCGGATGAACGGCCACACCTGCAAAGCGACGCCGCAGCAGGCACGTGAAATCACGATTCAGCTCGAACAACGTCAAGTCGCACGCAGAGACGCCGGCATCCAAAAGACCCTGTGTCAATCGACCTGTACCGGGTCCAAACTCGACAACCGGGCCTGTGAGTGGCCCCAACCCATACGCCATCGCACGGGCCAGGCTGCGCGATGAGGGTGAGATGGCGGACACTGCACTTGGCGCGGTCAGCAACACGCGCACAAACAACAGCCAGTCTGAAAAGGTATGCGTCATGGCCCCGCAGTTTATGCGCTGGGTAGCGCTGAAAGGTGCAGGCCCAGGCAGCGCCCCGCAAAGCCACCCTCGCTGTGCAGACGTATCTCCAGCCCTGTGGCCTCATGCTCAAGATCAAACACCACGGAGGCCACCCGACCTCGCGCGAGCCCTGGCAGGTTGACACGCTGAATGTCCTTCTGCTGATCGGAGAGTACATCCACGCTCAAAGGGTGCTTGTTCGCACCCGCCGCAAAAACGAATGTCGCTCGGTAGCGGCCAGGCGACAAGTCCATGTAGGGTCCGTAGATCAAGATGCCTCGATGGCTTTCATCAATCTGGATACCCTTTCGGTGACGCAAACAGCCGTTGCATTGAAGCAGCCCCTCAGGCTGTGGCGTGTCTGCACGAAAGAAAACCTCAATCCGGCCGCCCTGAGCCCTTAACCGACCAGGAACAACCGCCATGGCCTGCCGAGGCGGCGGACTCACATTGGGCAGCCGCCCACGGGCCAGCTTGTCTCGGAAAACACGGGTTATGGCGCGCTGAACCAAGGGCACTGCCAATGCCGTGCGAAGCAGTGCATCGGTTTGCGCTGCCGCTGCAGCTGGCAGGCCTTGCCCTTTTCCGTCACAGCACAATGCCTCGCGGCTTTGATAGTCAATGCACACCCTGTGCTGCCCCTGCGCAATCATCACCGCAGACAAGGGCCATGAGCGCCAGTCAGTGACAGTGAGGGTGTAATGCACGCGCTCATCAGGTACCGCTCGGCCGCAGAGATCGTATCCCGCATGTCGAATGTCGGGCTTGAGCTCAACGGCCAACATTGACGCAACTGTGGGGGCAACATCCAGCAGGGACACCAATTGAGTGGCATTTGCCCTCAGGCGCTCCCGGCTGACAACATCCAACACACGAGGCGGCTTGACCACAAACATGGGTCGGGTCACA
>JAVLFO010000220.1:0-1643 GCA_046052805.1 Aquabacterium sp.
GCAGCGTCAGATGTGTATAAGAGACAGGTGCTGACGCCCGCTATGTTATTGCCGCGCCCCATTTTTATTATCGGGCTTAATTCTTATTTCAAATCGGTTCACCTGATCGAAAAATATGTTTTGGGTTTGGATTTCGAAGTACGGGGCAAAGAAAATATTCCCGCGAGTGGTAGTTTTATTGTCGCCGCGAAACATTATTCGGCTTATGAAACTATGAAACTCCACCTCCTCTTTTTTGATCCTGCCATCATCATGAAAAAGGAATTGAGCCGTATTCCGTTATGGGGATGGCTGGCCATGAAAGCCAAAATGATTTTCATTGATCGCGGATCACGAGAAATTGCCCTTGGGTCAATCGTTGCGGGCGCAAAACGCGTTGAGGCCGAAGGCCGCCCCTTGGTGATATTCCCCCAAGGAACACGCGTTGCCATTGACGACACACCCGAGCGCAAACCTTATAAAGGCGGGATCATCCGCATGTATGAGGCCACGAACCAACCGATCTTGCCACTCGCCATGAACTCAGGATTATTCTGGAAGAAAAATGCATTCTTTAAAAAACCCGGGAAAGTTATTTTTGAAATTCTACCGCCCATCCCATCTGGCCTAACTGGAGCGGATGCATTGGCGCAATTGCAAAATGTGCTGGAGACAAAATCGAACGAGTTGGTGGCAATTGGTTTGAAGGATATGGCATCATGAATTTGAAACTGAAGAAATTTTTAAAAGGTATCGCCATCACGCTTTCAGTGATTGTGATTGTGTTTTTTAGCATTTATACACTGGCTTGGTATTCATTTACCAAACGTGCCGAGGCCTATTTGAATATGGTGTGGCAGGACAAAGAAAATTTTACCATTACGGGCGAGCAACCGCATTTCAGCGGCTATCCGCTTATCCCTACCGCCAAATTTTCAGGCACATTCGAACACGTTGCGGGATTAAAAATTGATACGCCCGCGCTTATTTTCACTGGCTTTCCCGTTCCACACCAAGTCCAGATATTGGATGCGCCACAAGGCCTGAAAATATCCAGCCCCTATCTGGAGCGCGATTTGAATTTTGACTATGGCTATTTGCAATTTGTGGCGCCGCGTATTCCATCCAGCGATAAACGCGATGATGTCGCCGCATGGCAAAAGGACGGGCATCAAATGATTATTCAAAACATCATTTTAAAGTCCGGAAATATCTATGCGCGCGGTTCGGGAACTTTGGGGTTGGATGATAATCTTCAAATCACCGCCGATATTAATGCCCGTGTGATTGGGATGGATAGCTTATTAGATACCATCGCCCAAGATAAAGGCGAAAAGACCATTGCGATTGCCAGAAGTTTTTTAAAAATGATGACGCAGGTTGATCCGAAAACGGGCGAAAAATATTTCGAGACAACCCTTAAAATTCAAAAACGCGGCCTCTATTTCGGCCCAATGCGGATTTCTGGCTTACCTGAACTGAAGTGGAAATAGGCGCAGTAACTGGCCTTCCGCGGATAATCACTTTTGAGTCCGCCGTTACTGCTGTGCCTGAATAAACCTGCTTACTCACCTCAACTATATGCAGCCCGCCAATGCGCGGCAGGATATAGGGCATGGCGGCTTCGAAATATTCAAAAGACCGTCTGACTATATTCCACCTGA
>JAVLFO010000221.1:0-7695 GCA_046052805.1 Aquabacterium sp.
CCCAGGGACGACGTCTCGTGAAGAGAGCGGTGAGGGAGAGCGACGCGGACGAGCGGGAGAAGTCCGAGAAGAGGATTTCGGACGTTGGTTCCATCGGTGGAACCAACTCTCGAGTTGGTTCCTCCCGAGGAACCAACTTCGGGACGGGGTTAAATCGGGCCGTGGAGAGGCCCAATTTCAAAGTCACCGTGACTTTGAAATTTTGACCCGCCCGCCCTCCGTTGGGGGGCAGGCGTGGAGCGGTACAACCAGCCGTGCCAGGACCAGGTCGCCACAGCGGGTACCAGGGGCTCGTGCTCGAGACGGTCGGTGGCGTCCACACCATGGTCATGAGCTGCATTGAGCACGAACCACCCAGCATGGTACAATGTACACGGCATGGTACCTACACGCCCCCGAACTATCGATCACATCCTGGTCACCACACGCAGTCCCCTCAGCGCTGAGCCTCGCGGGCGAACCCACATCATCCCGGGCCCACCGCGGACGTCTGCGCCGAGGGCGCGTCGGGCGCCCCCGCCTCGATCGTCGCGGTGACGAGCCCGTTCACCTCCACCACGATCGCGCCGATCTCCTCGGCGATGCTCGAGCCGGAGGGTACCGCGAACAGACGCCCGAGCTCGCTCACGATCGCGAGGCCGTGAGCGGCGTACCCCTGCGCGAGGAGTTTCAGGCACCGCGCCGCGTAAGCCCCACACTGCGCCTGATCGCCCTGCTGGGGCGCGGCCACGGTCGTGACCAAGATCGGCGAGAGAGCCTCCGCGTGCTCCACGGACACGCGCATCCTGCGGACCTCCTGCGCGACGCTCGTCGTCCCAACGAGTGAGTCCGCGACGTACGCGGTGCGGGAATCGACCACGTACAGCACGAACACGTAGTGGTTCTGGTAGCACGGGATCATGGTCACGAGCTCCGTTCCCGCGGGCGCGGCGAGGATCGGGTTTCCCGACACCCACGACTGCGACGAGAAGTACGCGACGTGGGGCGAGTCGTGCAAGAACCGGAGCGCGAGGGCGTCGATCGTGTCGGTCGTGAGCCACGCCCCCTGCCGAAGGGAAGCGTCTCCAGCGAGATCGGCCAGAATCGAGGTCGGTTGCGCGAGGAGCGGGTCCACGCGAGCGTCCGCGGAGAGGGATTGAGACGAGGCTCCCCTCGCAGCCGGAGCGGGAGGTACACGCGAAGCGTGCGGTCGAGCTACGCTCGGCGCAGCGTCGGTCGTGGAGGAGCGAGCCCGGCCGCGCCCGGTCCCGGCACCATCACGACGGCGGGTGTCGTCGTCGGGAAGGCGCACGCCCAAGCTCGTAGCGAGCTCGCGGAGCGCCTCCTCCGACGGTATGCGCAGCCGAGCCGCACCCGTCGCGCGCACGTCGCCGATGATCGCGTCGATCGCGGCTCCCCACGCCTCGATGGTCGCGTCGTAGAGCGTGTCGATGCGGCGAGCCTCGTCGCGATCCGCGCGGAGGGGACCGGTGTCGTAGAGCGACTGGAGCGTGAGCCTGTCCCCGAACCACGTGAACCCGGCGCGCGAGCGGCACCGCGAGAAGAATAGGTAGAGGGCCTTGGGGAAGTGGTCCTCGCCCTCGAGGTGGAGGAACCCCGCGTGGTCCATCGTCCGCGACTGCGCGGAGTGGCCCGTGTTGCACGCGTCGTGGCGCCACGGCATGCCCAGCCACGACACCTTCGTCCCGTTGAGCGTCTTGAGGGGGTGGCGCTCGGGGAACGCCGCGGTGGCGGTGACGTGAATCGCGTTGACGATGACGTGGTTGCGGGGAAGAGACCCCATCTGCACGTCCTTGGGCACGTCGAGGAGCTCGAGGACGGCGAGCGCGGGGGGCTCCGACCAATGCACGATGCCGTTCTCGCGACGAGAGGTCGCGCCGTCCGCGAACTCGATCTGGACCACGCGGGCGCGCTGGTTGTTGACGCCCGGAGCCGAGACCTTGCTCATCCCCTTGGTGCGGAGGGCCACGACCTCGCCCACGTACGTCCAGTCCGTGGGCGGCGCCGAGTACGAGTTGGGGTCGCCCCAGAACGCCTCCGTCGCGAACGTGGCCACGCTCGCGTCCGCGGACGCGCTGCTCGTGCGCGGGCGGGACGCACGTCGGCCTTGAGCGACGAAGGTCGAGCGCGCGTCCCACGCGATGACGTCGTCGGGGTAGGATGAGGCGACCCACGAGCGGATGATGTCCTGGAGCACGCGGCGGTGGATGTGCACGTCCGTGAGGACGAAGAGATCCTTGGGGTCGCACAGCTCGCCGCGAGCGAGCTTGGCGTCGTAGTGGCACTGCTCGTTGAGAAGGAGCACGTCGCGCGGCTGGAAGAGCCCGAACCGCGAGCGCGTGTTGAGGTCGCGCCACTCGTCGTCGGTCCCGAAACGGGGCGTGTGCTTGAGGACGAGCGCGTTCTTGAACGAAGTGAGGAAGAGGAGGTGGCCTTGGGTCGCGTTGCGGGTCGCGCTGCGCGGCTCGACGTGGAGCACGCCCCCGACCGCGTCGAGCTGGAGATGGTCGCCCACGAGCACGACGTGGAGCCCGCCGAAGCAGGCCTCGTCCGGGGGCTTGCTCTCGGCGCGACACACGTCGCTGTGCAGGCACCACAGGAGCGCGGGCGTCACGAACGCGTACTCGTCGATCAGGATGAGGGACACGTTCTTGAGCTTGTTGCTGAGCTGGATCACCGCGTGGGCGTCGAGGGGGGTGAAGATGTCGAGATGACGGCCGAGGAAGTTGTGGAGCGTCACCCCCGCGACGTTGTTGGCCGCGACGTTGGACGCGCTGAGCACGACGAGCGCGTGCGCCTGGGCGTAGTGCTCGAGGACGCGACGGATCGCGGCGATGATGGCGGACTTGCCCGAGCCACCCTCCCCGGGGAGGAGCATTCTGAGCTGGGGCTTCTCCTGCGTGCTGAAGAACGGGGCCGGGACCCCGTGGATGGGAGGCCCCCCGGGCTTGTTGAGAGCCGCGAGCGAGATGGTCGCGACGGCCTGGAACTGCTCCCGGTTGAGCTCGGGCGAGAGACACGCCCAACGGACGACGGCGGTGAAGGACGCGTCGCGGGGCGGTCGGTCCGTCGTGGCGTGCTCGTCGAAGTGCTCGCCCATCGCCGTCGCGTCGTTGGAGTCGACGACGTGCACGGTGGTCGGTCGCGGCCCCGCGCTCGCGACGGACGCCGCCTCGGGCCTCTCCACGGTCCTGATGCTGCTCTTGGACTCGGCGTGGAGAAGGTCGCGGGGGAACGACCCGGGCGCGACGCCCACCGCACGGACGGGCTGCGACGAGCCGCGGACGTACTCGCTCGTGCGGAGCGCGGCGAGCGCCCCGTGGCGCGACTCCGGGTTGGACGCCAGCGCCGCGGCCTCGACCATGAGGTGGATCGTGTCCGGGTCCACGTCGACGTCGTCGCCCTCCGTCTCCACCCGGTCGGGGCCGTCCTCGTCCCCACCACCGTCCGGGCGCGGGCCTCTGGATCGAGGCGCGGGGACCGTGCCTCCGCCGAGGCGCTCCAGGTCGTCGCGCGCTTGCTTCTCGCGCTGGGCCTCGCCCGCGTCGCGGGCCGCGGATCGCGTCACGAGGTTCCCGAGACCGAGCATGAGGCGGAGGCACGCGTCCCCGATCTCGGGCGCGCGCGAGGGCGTCGTCCGCGGCTGGGAGGACCGCGCGTGAGCCGCCCCCAGCGCCTCGTTCGCGACGTCCCACGTGGTGGCCCTCGCGCACCCGCTCGGGTGGGACATGATCTTGGCGAGGTCCTCCTTCTTGCGCCAGGGGACGCACGAGCTCAGCACGACGAAGCCGAGCGCGTCGAGGGGGGCGAGCGTGTCGTAGGCGCGCGTGCCGCCCTCCTTCGAGTCACGCTCCAGATGCGAGCGAGGGGCGTCCACGTTGTAGTCCACGAAGCGCGAGCTGTCCACCGCGTTGTCCTGGTCGACGACCGGGACCACGCCGTCGTCCACCATGAACTCGTCCAAGTGCGTGGGGCCCGACGCGGGCGCGGGGACGCTGGGCTTGAACTCCGGGTTGAGCAGCTTCGCGAACTGGAAATCGCTCACCTCGCAGCACGCCTCGTCCGCGGTGCACGCGTCGTGGGTGCTGGCGCGGGACGCCTCCTCGCGAAAGCCCGCGCTCATGGCGTTGTGGAGAAAGACGAGCACGCGCTCCTTGTCCGAGCGCACGACCGCGGCGCCCGCGCGCGTGGGGTGCGAGGCGAGCATGAGGTCGGCGCCGTCGGGGCGCGCCCCGCGGCGGCGCGTGGCCACGTCGTACGCGGTCAGGAACAGCGCGAGCGGGACGCGCGCGTGGAGAAGGGGCCGATGCATGTAGTCGAGGAGCTTGTTGGAGAGGGAGAACCTCCGGGCGGCGTTCGCGGCGTTCGCGCTCGGCGCGGGGTCCGCGCCCGCGCCCGCGTCCGCGCCCGCGTCTGCGCCCGGGGCGGCGTCCACGGTGATGTTGTACTCGAGCGACCCGCGATAATACCACTCGCACACGTCGCGCGGGTCGAAAAACACGGGTTGGTGCGACTTGTACCCGGCCTCGTTCACGAGGAGCGAGAAGGCGCACATGTTGATGTCGAGGATCGTCTGGTTCATGAGGCCGAAGACGAGGGAGAGGAGGAGCGACCGCGCCTCGCGCGGGTCGGCGTGCGTGCCCGCGTCGACGCGACGAAACAGGGACCCGAACGCGGCCACGACGTTGTGCATCCTGGCTCGCTCGAACGACTGCTGGCCCTTGGACGCGTACTTGAGCGCGTACAGGGCACGGTGCACGGCCGCGCGCGCGCCCACGAGAAAGGTCATGTCGCTGTTGGACCGAAGACCGACGGTGAAGAGCGCGCACGGGGAGTTGTACCACACGTCGAGGGCGGCCCGAGGGAGCACGAGGTTCCCGTCCTCGTCCACGCGGAGCTCGTCGGATGCGGGTCGCGGAAAGCGGTAGCGGCATGTGCACGAGTCGTTCTTGGAGCACGACTTGGGGTGCGGGTAGGCGTGGATCTGGAAGTGGAGCAAGGTGAGGTTGAGCCACGGCGTGGGCAGGCTCACTCCGTTCTCGTCGGGGACGTAGAGCTTGACGTCGGGGAACATGTCCATGCACTGAACGAGCCGCTCGATCGTCTCCCGCGTGGGCTTCTGGAGGTCGATTTCGTTGGCGCTGGCGAAATTGACCAGGTCCGGGTAGGCCTTCACGAGCCGCCCGATGACGGTCGCGCGCAGAACGTCCGAGGCGGTCGCCTTCGCTTCGCACAGGGCGCACGTCGCCACGATGAAGTCGTTGAGGGGGGGGGCGGACGCGACCGCGTACGCCAGCGGGGGCTCCGCGAACGTGGTGAAGCCGCCCTCGCGGCGACAGCCAGGGCACACCGCGTCGATAGGCGGGAGGCCGAGGGGGAACACGCCCATCGGGGCCACCGACTTCATGACCGTGATGAGGGGGCCGAGCACGTCCGTCGCCATGAGCTCGCAGAGCTCGTGCACGTTGTGAGCCCAATACTGGAGGAAGATGATGATGTGAGCGTGAAGCCCGCCGCGCGCCTGCGTCTCCACGCCCACGACGTACGGGTGCCCGCGCGCCGCGAGACGCGCGAGGAACCACGCCATGACGCACTCGAAGAAGGCGGCGTGACCCACGGGGTTGCGGGCCTGGGCCGCGTACATGTCGGACTTGGACAGGAGGACGCGCCCCGCGCTCACCAGGGACGAGGACCCGGGCACGACGAACTTGTACATGGCGAGCGAGACGAACGAGAGCGCGAAGGTGAGGAAGAGAAGCGGGAGGCGAGAGGAGAGGAGGCCCAGGCCCGCGCTCCGAAGCCCCTTGCGCTGGGCGTCGGACGCGGGCACGTTGCGCATGGCCCTGATGGCGATCTGGAGGATCCTCGAGCTCTTCGTGGAGGAGGGCGGTGGCGTCGGCGTCTGGGGCGCCTGGGACGCCTGGGGCGTCTGGGGCTCGAAGTGTCGCTTGATGGCGTCCGCCATCTCGGACTTGGAGATGCTCTCGAACTGCGAGATGTCGTCCTGGGAGAGGCGCGTCCGGAACAGCACGTCCTTGAGCGCCTCCTCGCGGGCGATGATCGAGTACAGCGCGCCCGTCACGACGCTCACGTCCGTGCCCGCGTAACGGATGCACGGGGTCCGAGCCAAGTAGCCCACGACCTCGGCCACGGTGAGCTGGGGGCTGCGCTTGGGCATGAGAGCAAGTCCCGAGGTGATGATGTGGGGAAACGCGAGCGCGAAGCCGCCCACGAGGTCCACGAACTTGTTCCCGGGCTTGATGTGGACGAGGAGATTCACGGCGCGCTTGGCCGCGTCCTCGATCTCCGTCGCGTCGGGCTCCACCGAGATGTGAAGCGACGCGCTGCTGCCCGAGTCGTCGTTCCCGCTCACGCCCGCTTCTCGCGCCAGGGTCGCGGCGTCGATCGGAACCTCCACGACGTGGATCTCGCTCTCCTGGATCCCTTGAACGGGGAGGGGCGCGCTCGCGTACGCCTCCTCGTACGCCTTGTTGAGGGTCTTGATCCGCTCGTGCAGAGCGCGACACGCCTCGACGTCGGACGTGACGGCGCGCTTGATCGCGAGCTTCTCCTCCTCCGTGGTGTTGCGCGCGACGTGGACGACGTACTTGGACCCGGAGCGCTCCAAAAGCTCGGCGATGGCCGCGCGAGCCGGCCCCTCGACGAGGTGGACGCACTTCTTGAGCTTCTTCGACGTGCCCCCGGAGAAGTAGTGGATCTCGACGCTCGCCAAGGGAAGGTTGCGCGCGTACAGGTTGAGGGCTTGGGGGGACACGCCCGCGAACGCGTCCGCGGGCAGCGGCGGTCCGAACCACAGAAGGTTGGCGATCGCGAACTTGGGCCGCGTCTTGGCGCCGTCGCGGAGCATGACGGGCGAGCACTCCGCGCACATGTACAGCCCCCGTGGATCATGGTGCAAGCGCGACTCGAACGAGGCCCTGTCCTCCTCCTCGAGCGAGGACTCGCCTCCCGATCCGTCGAGCAGGATGTCGTACACCACGCCCGGGAGATGATGCCCCTCGGGCGGGACGGCCGCTTCGTCCATGTCCTCGAAGGTCAAGTCCGCACGGGCCACGACTCCGAAACGCGAGAGCGCGACCCCGCGGAGTGTGGGGTCGTCGAGCAAGATGGTTGCGTCGTAATACTCGATGATGACTTCCTTGGGTCGCGTCGGGTCGCCCACGCTCGGGAAGAGCAGGAGAGGAGCGTTGGCCGCGAACTTGGTGTAGGCGTCCGAGATCCGCGGAATGAACTCGAGCATGCCCTCGGAATAGAGGCGGTTGCACACGGCGCAAGCGTGCTGGTTCTGGTTGAGGTGTTTCGCGAGTAGCTCCCCGGCCTCGTGAGAGAAAAGGTGCTGGAGCTCGGGCACGTCGAGGCGGACGCTCTCGCGGCCGTCGCGTCCGATCGAGAGGAGCGCGGCAGAGTCGAACTCGGACGCTTGGTCCGCCGCGAGGTCCGCCTCGCTCCGGATGGCGACCATGTGCACGCGCTGCGCTTCGCGTGCCTTGCGTGCGTTCGCCCGAGCCTTGGGCACCTCGCGACGGCACTTGTGGCGCTTGTCGATCCGGTCGCCGCTCCGCACCAGAGCGGCGAGCTGCCCGCAATCCGGGCACGTGACCACGGCGATTTTCGCCGGGCCCTCCTTGACGTCCGCGCGCGGTGCGGGCTCCTCGTGGAGGTCCGGCGGTGGGG
>JAVLFO010000222.1:0-1841 GCA_046052805.1 Aquabacterium sp.
ATAAGAGACAGCCGCCAGCCTGATCCGCTCCTTCGCCGTGTACCGCGATGATGTAGACGACCGACCGGCAGCGTGACTCGAAGACGCGCTCCAGCCCAGGCCCTGCACCGCGTGTGCCTTCAGGAGGATCAAGTTCTACCCTTGCCATGGGGGCAGTCACTCGCGTGTTTGACAGCGCTCCTCCCATTGCAAACTTGAAGGGCACGCGTGCGCCAGGCTGAGCTGTAACTGCGGAATCCGGAGCAAAGACTGGCTGGTTGAGCGCCCATGCTGTGGATGTGGCAGCTAGACATAGCCCAAGCAAGGACGCCGAAGTACGAAGAAGTCCGTTTGCGTTCAAGATCAACTCCAATCGATGCGTGTTTGTATTGGATTGATGCTATCTCAACTGTGATAAGTAACACGACAAGAAATATGTAACGGAAATCCATATGCAGCATTGGGTGGAATGGACAAGTGTTTTGCCGTTCTCTTAAATGTACGCAACTGGTCTCTTGGTCGATATGCCTTGCCGCTGGCGATCATGCATCAGCAGATGCCGGTCGGTTCTGGTGGGCTGATTTCAATCTAGTTCATGTGCCAAAAGCAGGCTATCAATGAGAAAAATCATGAAGGAAAGCCTGCTTAGTGCTTAGCTTGGTGAATTTTTGATGGCGCAGAAATGAATGTGTCCGAGATTTATGCGAGTTAGTCATTAAGGGAATATCATGCATTTTCAATTCATTGACACGAGCATGATGAATCTGGAAATTCCGACCACGGCGCCAAAAATAACCATCAATCTTGAAAGGTAAACCCAAATCTTACTTCCGTCATAATTTGATCCTGCTCGCCAGGCACCAATTGATGAGTACAGCTGATAAACTAGTGCCAAGAAGGATGCTGCGTAAACAAGGCTGAATTGATCTATGTAAATGGCTAGGCCGGTCAATGCAAATGCAGCAATGTTTGGGAGTAGGGTGACGTGCAGCCAATATGTTCGTGCTAGTCCAAAGTTGCCTCTGATTAAATTTGTTGGGAAGTCAGTGCGCGGAATTTCAGTTACATTAGCGGCCGCGGCTTTTTCTATGCTGTCGGTGCGCTGTGGCTCTGCTGAGCCAAAGGGCCAAGGCGGGTCCTTGAAATCAAACCGAGACATTGTACTTGCCTTGCTGCTCTTTGCTTCCATAAGGCCCCACATGCCCGCAATTATTTTAAAAGCACCATATGCAATTAGGCCCCAAAAAAATACAAATTTTCCGCCTCCTTGCTGAGCAGCATCATATCCGGCGAGGGTTAGGATGGCCCCAAGTGTAAAACCTATCGCGCCAAAAAGTATTTTTTTAACAGCAAGGTCCTGTTTTGCATCCTGGTGTGCGTCGGACAAGCCTGCTATCAACTCAATGGCTGCGGACCGTTCCACGCCATGTTCTTGCACTTGTGCAAGTATTTTGTGTAATGGGACATCATCAATCAAAAGTTTTATTATTATTTGATTGAAATCTTTGCTGTGTGTGGTTTGCGTGTCTTGCATTTCGCATGTTCAATTTGGTTGCGTAATGAAGAGAATGATTTCTCATCTGTTTTGTGTAATCAAAGGATCACATGTCTCTATGACGGGAGTGTGGGGCTGATGTCAGGAAGCATTTGCGATTTCCAGGTACCTATCGCCAGTTGCCCATAAGCACGAATGGTGCCCAGTAGTAGGGGTGGTCCCAGGTCTTCTCTTGCGTGAACCTGATGTCGCCGTTGATGAACGCCAGCTGCGCTTGTCGCAGGGCTTGCGCTTTGTTCAGCGCACTGTCGCCTCTTGCCTTGTAAAAGGCCTGCATCAGGCGCGGCGTGCTCTTGTCGGCCACCTT
>JAVLFO010000223.1:0-7383 GCA_046052805.1 Aquabacterium sp.
TTGCCTACTGGCGCACGCTGCACTCCGATGCCGACGCGACGTTCGACACCTTGGTCGAGCTGGACGCCACGCAGATCGCACCGCAAGTCACCTGGGGCACCTCGCCCGAGATGGTGCTGTCCATCGAAGACCGCGTGCCCGATCCTGACAAGGAAAAGGATGCTGTCAAGCGTTCGGCCATGGAGCGCGCGTTGACCTACATGGCGCTGGAGCCCAACAAGGCCCTCAACGACATCCGCGTGGACAAGGTCTTCATCGGTTCGTGCACCAACAGCCGCATCGAAGACATGCGCGAAGCCGCAGCCGTGGTCAAGCGCATTGGCGGCAAGGTCGCGTCCAACATCAAGTTGGCCTTGGTGGTGCCCGGCTCTGGTCTGGTCAAGGACCAAGCCGAGCGCGAAGGCCTCGATGTGATCTTCAAGGCCGCCGGCTTTGAGTGGCGCGAGCCTGGTTGCTCAATGTGCTTGGCCATGAACGCCGACCGCCTTGAGCCCGGCGAGCGTTGTGCCTCGACCAGCAACCGGAACTTCGAAGGCCGTCAAGGCGCCGGTGGTCGCACCCACTTGGTGAGCCCCGCCATGGCCGCTGCGGCCGCCATGGAAGGCCACTTCGTTGATGTGCGTCGCATTGCCTGACCGTCACAACCTGTCTTTGCCCTTCAAGATTTCTTGAGAGACCTCGCATGATCCGCCTCACCCTCATCGCCGCCGTGGCCTTGTCCTTCCTGGCCTTGTCAGGCTGCAACACCGTGCACGGCTTTGGTCAAGACCTGGAAAAGGCCGGGGAGACCATCTCTGGCGCCGCGAAAAAGTAAACACCATGCAAGCATTTCGCATTCACAAGGGCCTCGTGGCTCCGATGGACCGGGACAACGTCGACACCGACGCCATCATCCCCAAGCAGTTCCTCAAGTCGATCAAGCGCACGGGCTTTGGCCCCAACCTGTTTGACGAATGGCGCTACCTCGACGCTGGCGAGCCCGGTCAAGACCCAGCCACCCGCAAGTCCAACCCCGACTTCGTGCTGAACCAGCCGCGCTACAAGGGTGCCTCGGTGTTGCTGGCGCGCAAGAACTTCGGCTGCGGCTCCAGCCGTGAGCACGCGCCTTGGGCGCTGGACCAATACGGCTTCCGCGCCATCATCGCGCCCAGCTTCGCCGACATCTTCTTCAACAACAGCTTCAAAAACGGCTTGCTGCCGATCGTGCTCACTGAGTCGCAAGTCGACAAGCTGTTCAACGAGGTGTTTGCCTTCCCAGGCTACGAGCTGACCATCGACTTAGAGCGCCAGGTCGTCATCGCAGCAGACGGCACCGAGTTGCCTTTTGACGTTCAGCCTTTCCGCAAGCATTGCCTGCTCAACGGCTTTGACGACATCGGCCTGACTTTGCAGCACGCCGACAAGATCAAGGCCTATGAAGCCCAGCGCCTGGCCACCAAGCCTTGGCTGAATCACCGCATCGTTTAAACACATTTCTCGCTGAGACACCCACCATGGTCAAGAAGATTGCAGTGTTGCCGGGCGACGGCATTGGCCCCGAAATCGTCACCGAGGCGGTCAAGGTCCTCAAGGTCCTGGACCTGCCTTTGTCGCTCGAAGAGGCCAAGGTCGGCGGCGCCGCCTTTGACGCCCACGGCCACCCGCTGCCTGAGCACACCCTGAAGCTGGCCATGGAGTCCGACGCCGTTTTGTTTGGCTCGGTGGGCGACTGGAAGTACGACAAGCTCGATCGCCCCCTGCGTCCTGAGCAGGCCATCCTGGGCTTGCGCAAGAACATGGGCTTGTTTGCCAACTTCCGTCCGGCCATTTGCTATCCACAGCTCACGCACGCGTCCAGCCTCAAGCCCGAGTTGGTTGCAGGTCTCGACATCCTCATCATCCGCGAGCTGACCGGCGACATCTACTTCGGCCAACCCCGTGGCCGCCGCGAATCGCCCGATGGCGAGTTCAAGGGCGCGCCAGAAGCGTTTGACACCATGCGCTACTCGCGCCCGGAAATCGAACGCATCGCCCACGTCGCCTTCCAGGCCGCTCGCAAGCGCGGCAAGCGCGTGACCAGCGTGGACAAGGCCAACGTGCTCGAGACCTTCCAGTTCTGGAAGGACGTTGTCACCGAGGTGCACGCCCAGTACCCTGACATCGAACTCGTCCACATGTACGTGGACAACGCCGCGATGCAATTGGTCAAGGCGCCCAAGAAATTCGACGTGCTGTTCACCGGCAACATGTTTGGCGACATCCTGTCTGACGCGGCCGCCATGCTGACCGGGTCGATCGGCATGCTGCCTTCGGCCTCGCTGAACGCCAAGGGTCAGGGCTTGTACGAGCCCAGCCATGGCTCTGCGCCTGACATCGCTGGCAAGGGTGTGGCCAACCCGCTGGCCACCATCCTGAGCGCGGCCATGATGCTGCGCTTCAGCCTGAACCAAGAAGAAGCCGCCAGCCGCATTGAGCGCGCTGTGCAGTCGGTGCTGGAGCAAGGTCTGCGCACGCCCGACATCTACAGCGAAGGCACCCAGAAGGTCGGCACCGTCGCGATGGGCGAGGCCGTGGTGGCTGCTTTGAAGGCACAGGGCTGATCGCTCGCGCATCGATTTCGAGAACACACGTTTACTGAGGATTCAAAAATGGCTACGACTCTGGTTGGATTGGTGGGCTGGCGCGGCATGGTCGGCTCGGTCTTGATGGACCGCATGCAGGCCGAGGGTGACTTCGACCTGATCGAGCCTTTGTTCTTCAGCACCTCGAACGCAGGCGGCAAGGCCCCCTCGATGGCCAAGAACGAAACCACGCTGCAAGAT
This sequence comes from Aquabacterium sp., assembly GCA_046052805.1. GTDB lineage: Bacteria > Pseudomonadota > Gammaproteobacteria > Burkholderiales > Burkholderiaceae_C > Aquabacterium. The sequence goes on from JAVLFO010000223.1 coordinate 2,802, forward strand.
GCCTTCAACATCGACCAGCTCAAGCGTTGCGACATCATCCTCACGGCCCAAGGCGGTGACTACACCACCGAGGTCTACCCCAAGCTGCGCGCTGCCGGCTGGCATGGCCACTGGATCGACGCGGCTTCGACGCTGCGCATGGCCGATGACGCCGTGATCGTGCTGGATCCCGTCAACATGCCCGTGATCAAGAACGCGCTGGCCCAGGGCGGTAAGAACTGGATCGGCGGCAACTGCACCGTGAGCTGCATGCTGATTGGTGTGGGCGCGCTTTACAAGGCCGGCTTGGTCGAGTGGATGTCGACCCAAACCTACCAGGCAGCTTCGGGTGGCGGAGCCCAGCACATGCGTGAGTTGCTGACCCAGTTCGGCACGCTGAACGCCGAAGTGCGCTCGTTGTTGGACGACCCCAAGAGCGCCATCCTGGAGATCGACCGCAAGATCATCGCCAAGCAACGCGCGTTGACGGGCGCAGAGATCGCCAACTTTGGCGCCCCACTGGGCGGCTCGCTGATCCCCTGGATCGACAAGGATCTGGGCAATGGCCAGTCCAAGGAAGAGTGGAAGGGCATGGCCGAGACCAACAAGATCCTGGGCCAAGGCGAGGGTTTTGGTTCGCCCGCCGTGCCGGTCGATGGTTTCTGCGTGCGCATTGGCGCCATGCGCTGCCACAGCCAGGCGCTGACCTTCAAGCTGAAGAAGGACGTGTCAGTGCAAGAGATCGAGGCCATGATCGCGGCCGACAATCCCTGGGCCAAAGTCGTGCCGAACACGCGTGAAGCCACCATTCAGGATTTGACCCCTGTGGCGGTCACGGGCACCCTGACCATCCCGGTGGGTCGCGTTCGCAAATTGGCCATGGGCCCCGAATATGTCGGCGCATTCACCATTGGCGACCAATTGCTGTGGGGCGCCGCAGAACCGTTGCGCCGCATGTTGCGCATCTTGTTGGACCACTGATTTTTGAAATCAACCGACTTGCGGGTGTATTTCCAAGCGATGCCCGCAACGTCTGGAAACAAAATCAAGACGGTGGCTCGTTGTTGAGCGGCGACAATCAAACGCGTTGAGTCATGCTGGGCCCAAGGTTTGCAGTCACCGGGGCTCTGCATCAGTATTCGCATGAGCTTGTCACCGTATATGCTTGATGCTATTGTGTTTTGTGCTGCGTACCGTCTGCAGGTGCTGGCGCGTCGGTGGGTCGCTGTCCGACCCGGTAGCGCCACTGGTCGAGCCTTCGACCCCATGACGACTTGGGAGACGCCTTGAAAGATCATTCTCTGTCCGCTGGGCGTTTTGCCCTGAATCGGGTTGCCATTGCCGCAGCCTTTTCTGCGTTGGCTGTTTTGCCAGTTTCTTCCTGGGCTTTGGGCTTGGGTAAATTGAACGTGCAGTCCGCATTGGGTGAGGCACTGAGGGCGGAAATTGACGTCACCAGCCTGACACCAGAAGAGGGTGCCTCATTGGCCGTGCGTGTGGCCACGCCTGACACATACCGTGCAGCCGGCGTCGATTACAACCAGGTTCTGACGGCCACGTCCATCGTGCTGCAGCGCCGCGCCGACGGCCGGCCATATCTGCGCATCGCCAGCGACCGCACGGTTCAAGAGCCATTCGTTGACGTGATCCTCGATTTGTCATGGTCGACTGGCCGATTGGTGCGTGAATACACCTTGCTGTTCGATCCACCATCGACCCGCGCTGCTGCGCCCGTGACCGCGCCGGTGGTTGACGCGCCGGTTGCTGTGGCCGAAGCGCCCCGCGCAATGGCACCCGCGCCCAAGCCCGTGGTTGTGCCAGTGGTGCCCGCTGAGGCGCCCGCACCCAAGCCCAAGAAGGCCGTGAAGGAGGTGGTCAAGGCCGCTGCCCCGGCAGCTTCTGCCGCCGCCAGTGCGCCATCTGAAGTTGCCGTGCCAGCAACGCCTGCCAGTAAGCCAGCTCAAGCCGAGTCGCCGGCCGCTGCCGAAGGCATCCGTGTCAAGCGCGGTGACTCGCTGTCGGCCATCGCGGGGCGTCATTTGCCTGCGGGTGTCTCGCTCGACCAAATGCTGGTGGGCCTGTACCGCAAGAACCCAGATGCTTTCCTGGGCAACAACATGAACCGTCTCAAGACGGGCGTGGTGTTGAATGCGCCAGATGCCGAGCAAGCCAAGTCCGTGACGCCCCAAGAGGCGCGCCAGGTCATCGTGGCCCAAAGCGCAGATTTTGCGGCCTATCGTCAGCAGCTTGCTGGTGCGGTGGGTGTTGACAAAGCGGCTGCCCCTTCGCAACAGGCCAAGGGCAAAGTGGAAGCTGAGGTCACTGACCGCAAGCAAGCCGCTGCACCTGCCCCTGACAAGCTCACCCTGAGCAAGGGTGCTGTGGGTTCTGCGTCGGCACCTGCCGTTGAAGACCGTGCCGCCAAGGCCCGTGCCAAGGAAGACGGCACGGCCCGCGTCGCGGAGTTGTCAAAGAACCTTGATGAGCTGCGCAAGCTCAAAGAAAAGGCCGCGGTAGCATCTGCGCCAGCCAAGGCAGCAGCGCCCGCGCCTGCGCCTGCGCCTGCCGTGGTGACGCCACCCGCACCTGTGGCGAGCAAGCCTGCGCCAGCACCCGTGCCGGTCGCGGCACCGAGCAAGCCGTCGCCTGCCGCACCTGCTGTGGTGGCGCCCCCTGCGCCTTCGGCGCCAGCCTTGCCTGAGATGGCCGCGTCCAGCACACAAGCCGCTGACATTGCCCAAGCCGTTGCAAGCGCTGCCTCCAATGCAGCCACATCGGTGGCTGATGTGGCCTCTGAGCCTGCATCATCGGCGTCTGCGGCACTCCGTCCCAGCCTGCCCATGCAGGCGCCGGTGCCAGCCGCCGAGCCGTCGTCGCCCAGCTTCCTGGAGTCGCTCAACCCCATGCTGTTGGCCGCTGGCGGTGCTGGCGTCGCCCTGCTGGCTGGTGCTGCGATGTACCTGCGTTCGCGCCGCCGCGCTGACACAGGCGAGACCTCCTTCCTTGAAAGCCGCCTGCAGCCTGACTCGTTCTTTGGCGCCAGCGGTGGTCAGCGCGTGGACACGCGCGACGCGTCCGGCGGCCCATCGTCCATGAGCTACTCGCTCAGCCAGCTCGATGCCATCGGTGACGTCGACCCGGTTGCCGAGGCTGACGTGTACCTGGCCTATGGCCGTGACCTGCAGGCCGAGGAAATCCTCAAAGAAGCGCTCCGCAGCACGCCCGAGCGTCTGGCGGTCCGCACCAAGCTGCTCGAGGTTTACGCCAAGCGCCGCGACACCAAGGGCTACGAGCAACTGGCTGTTCAGCTCTACCACTTGACGCAGGGTGTCGGTGAAGACTGGGCCAAGGCTCAGGAGATGGGCTTGGGCATCGATGCCGAGAACCCGCTTTACCAGCCGGGCGGCATGCCTTCTGAGGCGCCTCTGAGCGTTGACGTGGCCTCTGACGCGTTGGGTGCCAGCACCATTCCGCACTCTGTGATGCCTGCGCCAAGCCTCCTGGACACGATGGCCCCGCCTGCTGCGGACGTGTCCACACCGGCCGACTTGCTGAACCTCGATCTGGACATCTCTGCGCCAGCACCGCTGGATGGCGTCAACGATTCGGTGTCGCCCAGCACGCACGCTGGCGACCTGCCTTCGCTGGATCTTCCCGACATCGAAGGTTTCCAGTCGCCATCGCTGGCACCAGCGCCAGAGGCTTCGGTCGATGCTTTGACCTTGCCTGAGTTGGACATGCCAGCCCTTCAAGCGGCCGAGCCTGCACCTCAGCCAAGTGATGCTGGCCTCGATTTCGACTTGTCGGATGAGTTGCCCGCAACGGCACCTGCGCCAGCTTCGTTTGACCTGAGCAGCATCAGCCTGGACCTCGATCCGGTCGCGCCAGCTGCCCAGCCTGGCTCGCCTGAGGGTGCGCCGGCTGACGATTGGCTCAATGCCGCACCGGAAGCTGCACCATTCAACGACCCCATGAGCCGTAAGTTCGAGTTGGCCGAAGAGTTCCGTCAAATCGGTGACGTCGACGGGGCCCGTGAATTGCTGCAAGAGGTTCTGGCCAGTGCGCAAGATGGCGCGCTCAAGGCCAAGGCGCAAAACATGCTCGACAGTTTGGGTTGATGTGGCATGACGCATGATCTCTCCGGGGTGAGGGCGCAAGCCCTTGCCTCGGTCGAAGATGCCCAGTCATCAGGGGCGACCCGCCGGGTCGCCCTTGGCGTTTCTTACCTGGGTTCAGGCTACAAGGGCTGGCAAAGCCAACCCGGCGGCGGCACCGTGCAAGACGCGCTTGAGACGGCCTTGTCCAAGTTTGCGGTCGCGCCACTGAAGGTGGTGTGTGCAGGGCGAACCGACGCAGGTGTGCACGGCATCAACCAGGTGGTGCACCTCGACACGCTGCTGGACCGCACCCCGTTTTCTTGGGTCAGGGGCACGAACGCTTTTTTGCCGCGCGACATCGCTGTGCAATGGGCGGCCGAGGTGCCTCGCAGCTTCCATGCGCGCAACAGCGCGCGCGGGCGTCGCTACACCTATGTGCTCTTGGAGGCGGCCGTGCGGCCTGCGTTGGAGCTGTCTCTTATACACATCTGACGCTGCCGACGACT
>JAVLFO010000224.1:0-3557 GCA_046052805.1 Aquabacterium sp.
CTTCCCGCCAGTCCATTGCCATGTTTGATTTCGTTCGCAAGCACACACGCGCCCTGCAGTTCATCTTGGTGCTGTTGATCCTTCCCTCCTTCGTGGCGTTTGGCATCCAGGGCTACTCCAAGTTCGGTGACGACGGGGTAGTGGCCAAGGTGGCCGGTCAAAAAATCACGCAAGCGGAGTGGGACAACGCCCACCGCACCACGGTTGAGCGCATGCGCGCTCAGCAGCCCGATGTCGATGTGCGCGCCTTTGACACGCCGCAAGCCAAGCTGGCTTCGCTCGAAGGCTTGATTCGCCAGTACGTGCTGGCCGCTGCCGCTCGCGACCAGAACCTGAGTGCGCCTACGGCCCGCTTGGTGCGCGTGTTCTCGACCGACCCCCAGTTCGCTGCCTTGCGCAACCCCGATGGCAGCCTGAACAAGCAGATGCTGGAAGCGCGCGGCATGTCGCCTGCGCAGCTCGAATCGGTCTTGCGTCAAGAGTTGACTGTCGGCCAAGTCCTGACCGGCGTGCAGGGCACGGGGCAAACGTCCACTCTGGCCAACCGCCAGGCCGTCGAGGCGCTGTTCCAGGTCCGCGATGTGCAATGGGCCAAGTTCGAGCCCAAGCAATACGTGGCAGCTCAAAACCCCACGCCTGAGCAGCTGAAGGCCTTCTACCAAGACAAAGCCAACGACGCATGGCTCACCACCCCTGAAAAGGCCGATGTGCAGTACGTGGTGCTGGACCTCGACACGCTCAAGCAACGCGCGTCTGTCAGCGAAGACGACCTGCGTCGTTCGTACAAAGAAAACCTGAACCGCTTCACCACACCCGAAGAGCGCCGCGCCAGCCACATCCTGATCAAGGCCGAAGCCAGCGCAACGCCCGATCAAAAGAAGGCGGCACGCGCCAAGGCTGAGCAATTGCTGGCCCAGGTTCAGAAAAACCCAGCGCAGTTCGCTGAGCTGGCCAAGAAGAACTCTGACGACCCAGGCTCTGCGGCCAACGGTGGCGATCTGGACTTCTTCGGTCGTGGCGCCATGGTCAAGGCCTTCGAAGATGCGGCCTTCGCCCTCAAGCCAGGCCAAATCAGCGGCGTGGTTGAAAGCGATTTTGGCTTCCACATCATCCAGCTGACGTCCGTGCGCGGTGGTTCCGCTCAAACGTTTGAAGCGGTCCGCCCTCAGCTCGAAGACGACGCCCGCAAGCAATTGGCCCAGCGCCAGTACGCCGAAGCGGCTGAGAAGTTCACCAACGCCGTCTACGAGCAAGCCGACAGCCTCAAGCCAGCGGCTGACGAGCTCAAGCTCACCGTGCAGTCCATGAGCGACGTGTTGCACGTGCCTGGCACCAAAGACCAAGGCGTGCTGAACAACCGCCGTTTGTTGGACGCGTTGTTTGATGCCGGCAACCGTGCCAAGGCTCGCAATACCGAGGCCGTTGAAGTGGGCCCCAACAAAATGGTGTCTGCGCGCATCGTGAAGTACAGCCCGGCGGCCCGCCAGTCGTTCGAGCAAGCGCAGGCCGCTCTGCGTGAACGTTGGGTTGCCGCGCAGTCGGTGAAGGCCGCCCGCGCCGATGCCGAGCAAAAGCTGGCGCTGTGGAAGCAATCGCCTGACAAAGCGCAGCTGCCAGCTGCGATTCAAATGTCTCGCCGCACTGCCTTCTCGCAACCACCGCAGTTGCTGGACGCGGTGATGCGCATCCCTGAAAAGCAGTTGCCTGCCTGGACCATCGTCGACTTGGGCAGCGATGGCCTGGCGCTGGTCAAGGTCAACAAGGTCTTGCCTTTGCAGATCACGCCACAAGAGATCAAAGAGACCGAAGCCCAGTTTGGCGCCTATTGGGGCAAGGCCGAGGCCGATGCGTACTACCGCGCCCTCAAGCGCCAGTACAAGGTCGAGTTGATCAACGAAGGCAAGAAGACGGCAGACAAGGCCGCTGACGCACAAAAATCAGCCTCATCTGCGTCATGAAGATGAAAATCGGGTTATAATTTTTTTCTTCGGTGGTGGCTATAGCTCAGTTGGTAGAGTCCCAGATTGTGATTCTGGTTGTCGTGGGTTCGAGTCCCATTAGCCACCCCACCCAATACAGATCCCCTAGATAGACTGGTTCTTCTAGGGGATTTTTGTTTTGCGCGCTCGATGCTGACGTGGCGGCGCCTTCAGGCCTTCAGGCCGTCAGGGTTTGGCAGAGTCGCCCTGCAACAAACCATGCACCACTCGGCCCATGACCGACAGCACCCGCTCCGAGGTGGCGGCCGTGTCTTGCGAAACCGCCACGATCTGGGCGGCCTCGACCAGCGTTGACAGCAAGAGCCTGGCGAGGATGTCCAGGCCGGTCTCTTCAATCAATGCCGCGGGCGCATGCAAATGGATCAGCTGGGTGATGAGGCCCAGCGAGTGACGCATGTCGATCGCGCGGCACGCTTGGCTGCCCAGAGCCGATGGCCCATCCAAAAAAAGCACCCTCACATAGCGCGCTTCGCCAGCGTGAACGACGAACGCCCTCAGAGCAGCTTCAACCGACGCCGAGGGCAGTGCGATGGCGCTGGCGATGGACTCGATCAGCTCCTGTGACAACAACTCGTACACCGCACCGAACAAGGCCTGCTTGTCCTTGAAGTGGTGATAAATCGCACCTTTGCTGGTGCCCACGTCGGTGGCGATGTCGTCCACCGATGTGCCGGCATAGCCTTGCGCAACGAAGCGCTTGAGCGCTGCGCCCACCAGTGCCGCGCGCGTTGCTTCAGCATGAACGTCACGCAGCCGTTTGACACTGCTTGCCTTATTTCGCATACTGTTGGTATCTGACATCTTATTGGTATCTTAAATGAGCCGCACAAACAGCACACCCACAGAGCCGGCCGAAGGCGGTATTTTCGACTACGTGATCGTGGGTGGAGGCTCTGCGGGTTGCGTTCTGGCCAACCGGTTGAGTGCCGACCCTGCTGTCAAAGTCTGCCTGTTGGAGGCCGGTCCACCCGACACGCACTGGGCCATTCACATCCCGGTGGGGATGTTGTGGTTGATGCGAAGCAAGGTGCTGAACTGGCAATTCCATACCGAGCCAGAACCTGCGCTGGGTGAGCGCCGCCTTTACTGGCCGCGCGGCCGCACCTTGGGTGGCAGCAGTTCGATCAATGCGATGTGCTACACCCGCGGGAACCCAAGCGACTATGACGCTTGGGCCGCGCAAGGCAACCATGGCTGGTCTTTCAGCGATGTGCTGCCTTACTTCAAGCGTTCGCAAGATCAGGCAAGAGGTGCTTCCGAGTTCCACGGCGTGGGCGGGCCGCTCCACGTGTCTGACTTCGCCTCGCCGACGGCTTTGACGCAGACCTTCATCGAAGCGGGCGTACAGGCAGGTTTTCCTCACAGCACAGACTTCAATGGCGCCAAGCAAGAGGGCGTGGGCTTGTTCCAGACCACGCAGAAAAAAGGCTTGCGTTGGAGCACCGCCAAGGGCTATCTCAAACCGGTTCGCCACCGCGCGAACCTGACCATTCTCACCAACGCCCACGCGCATCGGGTGCTGTTTGAGGGCACCAGAGCATGTGGTGTGCTCGTGCA
>JAVLFO010000225.1:0-7760 GCA_046052805.1 Aquabacterium sp.
TCTGGCCTTGGACAGCGCCGACATCGTCGAGCAAGCCGCCGATGCTGGGCGCGTTGGGCGCGGTCACGTCCACCGTGAAGGTCTGAGGTGTGGTGGGCGCGGACGTGCTCCCCGCGCCGTCGGTGGCCACCACCGTCACACTGTGTTCGCCTTCTGACAAGGGCGTCGTGGGCGTGAAGCTCCACTTGCCATCGTTGCCCACCGTGGTGGTGCCAATCAGTGTGCCCTTGTCGTAGACCTGGATGGTCGAGCCGGCTTCGCCCGTGCCAGACACCGTTGGCTTGTTATCGTCCGTGATGCCGCCATTGGCAATGGCGCCTTGCACCGAGCCCACGTCGTCGGTGATGGCCTTGATGGTGGGCGTATCAACCACAGAGGCAACCTGCACCAGCACCGTGGCTGTGACGGTCGCGCCGCTAGGGTCTGTGACCGTCACCGTGAACGTGTCGCTGCCGTGGTAGTTGCTGTCTGGGGTGTAGTCCCATGTGCCGTCGGCGTTGATGACCACCATGCCATGCGCAGGGTCTGATCCCTTGGCATAGGTGAGCTTGTCGCCGTCAACGTCTGACCCCTTGACTTGACCAGACACGGGCGTGTTCTCTTTGGTGGTCGCCACATAGCCGCCCACCACTGGATCGTAGTTGGGGTCATTGATGGTTGGCGTGTCATTGACGGGCGTGATGCCGATGTCCACACGCGTGACGGCCGTTCCGCCTTTGCCATCGCTGACCGTGATGGTGAAGCTGTCGCTGCCGTTGTAGTCTTTGTTGGGCGTGTAGGTGTAGCTGCCGTCTTTGTTGACCACAGCCGTGCCGTTCTGTGGATCGCTGCCCTTGGCATAGGTCAAAGGATCGCCATCGGGGTCGGTCGCTTTGACCTGACCGGAGACCGAGGTGTCTTCTTTGATGGTGTAGCTGTAGTTGCCGCTTGATGGCTTGAAGTTGGGGTTGCCTGGATCAGTCACCACTGGGGCGCGGTTGCCTACTGGCGCGGCCACCGTGGTGTCTTGGATCGCACCCAAGGCCACGGGCGTTCCCGCGAAGCGCTCCCCCGTTCCGTAGGCGAATTCTTGCGGCGTCACGACCTCTATCACGCGGTCCACACGCAGACCTTCACCCATGGAGGCGTCTGCGCCACCACCCGTCAGGCCGGCCGCAGTTGCCGCATCTTCATCACCGCGGTCCACGGCGTCGATGGCGTTGTCGATCGCGGTCTTGCCTTTGACCGCCATGGCCTTGCCGCTTGCTTGGTGGGCATGCGGCGCGTGGGCTTGATCTGCCATCGCAATCTGGACATCGCGCGGCGCCCAAGTGGCGCCAGAGGCATCGGTGATCTCGAGTTGCGCCCCGTCGGCCGCCATGATTTTGTCGCCGAGCTGAACGGCGTCACCCACCTTCAAGGCTTGAGGGGGCAGATTGCCGGCCGGCAAGACGCTGGCGCGCCCCTGAAGGCTTGTGACAACACCAACGGGGGCTTGTGCGGACTTCGACATGACGACCTCTCCAATACAACGGCAAAACGTGAAACCGAGGATACCGATCGAGCGGTGGCCTAGGTGGGGCTTCAAGTTCGGTGTCCGTGACCAATTCCTGTATTGGCCCGAAAACATGCCTGCTTTAGCGCAGGTGCTCCTAGGTAAAGCCCATGACAGATGGCTTACCTACGCACCAATGCGAAGGCCAGATGCACCGAACAAGTCTTTGTCGGCAGATCTGGCCCGTTTTGGAGGGGAAACTTCACACGATGCGCCAAGTCTGGCGCTTTAACGCACGCAGGTCAGCGTTCTCGCAGCGCGTAGGAGTGCGCCTTGAGCACCGGCTTGAGCAGGTAAGACATCACGCTCTTTTTGCCCGTGAGCACGTCCACTTCGGCCGTCATACCGGGGATGATCGGCATCTTGTCGCTGAAATTGGTTTGCTTGGTGCGCACGCGAACCACGTAGAAGGTGTTCTTGCCGTGCTCGTCGGTCACGGTGTCCGGGCTGATGTTTTCGACCACGGCGTCCAGGCCACCGTAGATCGAGAAATCGTAGGCCGTGAACTTGACGGTGGCCGCTTGTCCTGGGTGGATGAACGCGATGTCGCGCGGCTGCACCTTGGCCTCCAGCACCAAGGCATCGTCCAATGGAACCACCTCGACGATGTCCTTGCCCGGGGTCACCACGCCGCCGACGGTGTTGGCCAGCAAGCGCTGCACGCGGCCTCGAACCGGTGACTTGACCTGGGACTTGTCCACCTTGTCGGCCAAAGCAACCGCACCTTCGTTGATCGCGTTCAAACGCCCCAGCACGTCAGACAGCTCTTTGCGCACCTCGTTGCGGAACGACAGGTCGGTCTCTTGGATCTTGCGCGTGGCTTCCATGATGGCGGCCTGGGCCCGGGCGGCTTGTGCCCCGGCCTGTTCCATGTCGCCGCGGGCACGGGTCAGGTCGCGCTCCAGCCGCAGCACGTCGACCTCAGAGACTGCCCCAGAGGCCAACAGAGGGCGGGTTTTGTTCAGCTCTTGCTGAGAGAAGTCCAGGCTGCGCGTGGCCGATTCGCGTTTGGCGCGGATCTCACTGAGCTCTTGTTGACGCTGGCTCAGCTGCTGCTCACTGATCGACACAAGCGCGTTCAGTTCAGACCGGCGAGCGTCATACAGCTGGCGCTCCTCGTTCACGATGCGCAATTCTTCGGCATTGCCCTCGCGAGGCTCTGGTGGCGTGAAGGCGTGGCCTTCCGCCAGTGCCTTCAAGCGCGCCAACTTGGTTTTGAGCGCAAAGGCCTGAGCGGCGCTTTCACGCACACCCGAGGTGGCCCGGGTTTCGTCGATCTTGAGCAGCAACTGGCCCGCTTCGACCAGCTGGCCTTCTTTGACCAGGATCTCAGAAACCACGCCGCCATCCAGTGACTGGATGACCTGCAGCTGTTTGGACGGGATCACCTTGGCCTCGCCTTTGGTGACCTCGTCGATCTTGGCCAGCGAGGCCCAAGCCAGCAGGATCAACACGACCAGCAAAGCCGTTCGCACCAAGGTCTGCGCCCGGTGCGTGTGCTCGGTCGACATCACTGCTTGTGCGTCCAGCTCAAAGCTGCGCATGCCCGCCGCTTGCGCGGTTTGGGCGTTCACCCGCGCGCCGGTCAAGCGGTCGAGCAAGCGATCGCTCACAGGGGCCAGCGCTTTGCGCACAGCTTCCAGAGCGTTGACCAGTTTTTGTCCGATGTTCAACAAGGTGTTCATGGTGTGTGCTCCTTGTTGGTTCAAGCAGCGCGCGAAATGCGGCCAGCTGCCAATGCCTGCATGGTCTGCTCGCGCGGACCGTCGGCCACGATCTTGCCTTGGTCGACCACGATGATTCGGTCAACGAAGCTCAACATCGACGTGCGGTGGGTCACCAGCAGCACCGTCTTGCCCACAGAGAAGTCTTTCATGCGTTGCGTCACCAAGGCCTCCGTCGAGAAGTCCATGGCGCTGGTGGGCTCGTCCAACAGCAGCACAGGGGCGTTGTGCAGCACCGCACGCGCGATGCCCACGCTTTGACGTTGACCGCCCGATAGCAACTCGCCACGCTCGCCGACCTGCATGTCAAAGCCTTGCGGGTGCCGCCTGACAAAGTCGTTCATCCCCGCTGTGTCGGCCGCCGCCACGATGGCGTCGTCTTGTGCGTGGGGCATGCCAAAGGTGATGTTTTCGCGCAGCGAGCCGTAAAACAGGTTCACGTCTTGCGAGACATGGCACAGGTTGCGACGCACATCGGCCGGGTCGAGCTGACGCATGTCGATGCCATCGAGCAAGATCGCGCCGCCGGTGGGTTGGTACAGGCCCAAGATCAGCTTTTGCAGCGTGGTTTTGCCTGAGCCGACCTTGCCCATGACCGCCACCTTTTCGCCCGGCTTGATCTTGAAGCTCACGCCATCGAGCGAAGGCTCCTCGCGGCCAGGGTAGGCAAACGAGACGTTGCGGAACTCGATCTCGCCCTTGAACTCGCGGCGCTCGATGAAGGTCGTGCCCAGGGGGCGCTCGACCGGTTGGTCCATGATCTTGTTGAGCGATTCCATGGCTGTGCGCGCACCTTGGTACTGCATCAGCAGGCCCACGATCTGACCTGCGGGAGCCAAAGCACGGCCAGCCAGCATGGTCGAGGCGATCAGTCCGCCCATGGTCAATTGCTTGTCGGTGATCAGGTACACGCCGATCAGGATGATCGCCACCGACACCATCTGCTGCAGCGTGGCGGTGGTGTACGTTGCCGTCGACGACAAGCCGCGCATGCGCACGTTCAGCGCAGACAGGTATTGGTTGGCGCGCTCCCAACGGGCCTGGATCAGGCTCTCGGCACCCTGGGCCTTGATGGTTTCGATGCCTGTCAGGCTCTCGATCAAGGTGGCGTTGCGTTGCGCAGAGGCTTGGCAGGTGCTCTGCGACAGTTCGTGCAAACGGTGCTGCAGCACGTAGCCCGACACCACCACGAGCATGAACACGGTCAGCACGGGCAAAATCAGCCAGGGCGAGATCCAGGCGATCACGCCGACAAACAGCAGGGCAAAGGGCAGATCGATGAGCGCCGTCACCGTGCTAGATGCGATGAAATCGCGCACTTGCTCAAAGCCGCGCAGGTTCGAGGCAAATGAGCCCACCGACTGCGGCCGGTTCTCCAGGCGCATGCCCAGCACACGCTCCATCAGCGCGGCTGAGATTTGCACGTCGATGCGCGCGCTGGCCTCGTCCACAAAGTGGCTGCGCAGCAGCTTCATGAACAGGTCGCTGCCAAACACCAAGGTCACGCCGATGGCCAGCACCCACATGGTTTCGGTGGCGTGGTTGGGCACGACGCGGTCATACACGTTCATCGAGAAAATCGGGAAGGCCAGGGCGAACAGGTTGACCATCAGCGCGGCCCACAGCACGTCGCGGTAGACGAAGCGCTGCGCCAACACCGGACCCCAGAACCAATGGCCTGACTTGGTTTTACGCACCTCGGGCGTGCGCTCGTCAAAGCGGAAATGCGGGCGGGCGAACAGCACCACGCCGCTGTAGCGACTTTCCAGTTCGGCCGTGGACAAGGTCACGGTGCCTTGGCCGGCTTCTGGCATCAGCACGCGCCATTGCTCATCGCCTTGCCGGCCCAGCAGCACGCAGGCTTGTTCGCCGTTCAAGATCAAGATGGCCGGCAGGGTGAGCACATCGAGTTGCGCCAAGCCCATGCGTTGCACCTTGGTGGCCAATCCGGCGCGGCTGCCCGCTCGTTCGGCCAACGTCAGGGGCAAGACGCCCTTTTCGAGCGGCAGGCCGCCCGTCAATGAGGCCCGGGTGGCCGCAATGCCATGCAAGCGACAGACCTCGATCAGACAATCCAGCAAGGGATCGGGCGTGATCAAGTCGTCGCGCAGTCGAGGTGTTGCGGCAGGTGCGATGGGGTCCGTGATGGCGTTCATGGGCTGATTCGTGAGGTCAATGGCCGCACGAGACACCCGTGTCTATGCGGAAGACTCAACGGATATCGGCACAGTGGATCGCAAATTGACCTTTTTTCCGGTCGGCGAAAAACCGTTCCAGGGTCATGCGCACGGTGCGGAAGGCCAAGTCGTCCCACGGGATCTCATGCTCATGGAAGAGTTGGGCTTCCATGGTTTCAGGGCCGGGCGAGAAATCGGTGTCCAGCAAGCGTGCCCGGTAAAACAAATGGACTTGGCCTGCGGTGATCACGTTGATCAGTGTGTAAAGGCCCTGCATCTCGATGCGGGCGCCGGCTTCTTCATCGGTTTCGCGAGCAGCACCTTCTTCGGTGGTTTCGCCCAGCTCCATGAACCCGGCTGGCAGGGTCCAAAAGCCCTTGCGTGGCTCGATGTTGCGGCGGCACAGCAGCACTTGCTCACCCCAGACGGGCAAGGTGCCCACCACGTTCAATGGGTTGACGTAGTGGACATGGTGGCAAGCCGGGCAAACCGCGCGTTCGCGGTTGTCGTCCTCGGGCACCTTGTGCTCGACTGGCGTTCCGCAAACTTGGCAGTGATCAATGCGTCTAGAAAACAGCATCTCGGCAGTGTAGGGCAACTGCGACGTGTCCCTGCGAGGTGTGGCCCGCCAAGCACAAGCCATCTGCTTCATGCGAAGGTCAGCGATGCCGGGTCGAGCGGCCGGCTGACAGATTGCACACCCAGGGCGCAAACGCCTCAAGCACCTGCAAGGGCTGGCCGTGTCGCTCAAAAACAGAGTGGCGAGCCCATTGCGGCGGCGCGTCCCCTCCAGCACCAGGGCTTAGAGCCCACGCTTGGCACAGCTCGCCCCACTGGGGGCTGTGGCGATGCAGCCGAGCTCCCACCAGGGGCGTACGCAGCACGTGCCGCCGCTCGAAAAGCAGCTCTGCCAGCGGGCGGCTGCCCAGGCCTTTGATGGCGCGCCAAGGGCCTTTGACCGACCTCAGTGCCGCCACGCTGCGGGCCCACACAGCCGGCCGGCCATCGATCAGCAGCAAAACCTCTCGCACATGGCCGTGGCACATGCCCAGCGCGCCTTGCTCATGAGGCCAAAGCCGGGCTTGGCCTTGTCGGATCACTCGCACGGTCACCCGCCCGTGACGCCGCAGGCGTGCCGTCAGCGAGCCTGGGGCTTGGAGCCAGCGTCGCATGCCTGGTTGCGTGGGGCTTGCATGGCCTTTGCGCGCAGACCGTCCCGGGGCCGCCAAGCAGGCCGGGTCGTGGGACGGATCGTTGCGGTTCAAGCGGGGTAGCATCGGGCGTGGATCATAAGCGCACCTGGTGTGGCGCTCTGAGTCTGGCTCTTTCGTTCGCTTGCCTGTTTTGCCCATGTCGACTGCCCCATTCGCCCGTGCCTTGCCCGGCTCAGACTTGCCTTTGGGCTGGATGCGTCCTGTCCTGGGCGGCGGTGTCAGCGCCCTCATGAGCGCACGTGCGGGTGGCGTCGGTGTGCCGCCTTACGACGAGTGCAATCTGGGCGACCATGTGGGTGATGAGCCCGCCACCGTTTGGCGCAACCGGGCTTTGTTTGCCGCTCACATGGAGGCGCAGCCCGTGTGGTTGACCCAGGTCCATGGTGCCCGTGTCGTCCGGCTGACACAAGCTGACACGCTCGCAGGCCTGCCACAAACCCAGGCCGATGGCGCCCTGACCACGGAGCCTGGTGTGGCCTGCACGGTCATGGTGGCCGATTGCCTGCCGCTGCTGTTGGCCGGCCCAGAAGGGCGTGCTGTGGCGGCCCTGCATGCGGGCTGGCGCGGTTTGGCCGGCGCAGGGAGCATGGCGGGGCAGGGCGTCGTTCAAGTCGGTTTGTCTGCCCTTTGCGAGGCCGCCTCGTGTGACCCGGCCGATGTGCGCGTGTGGTTGGGCCCTTGTATTGGCCCGCGCCATTTTGAGGTTGGCGCCGACGTCTTGCAGGCCTTTGGCTTGGACCCTGCGGCTGATTCAGCATCTTGCCCGCCGGGTTTGGCCGCCTTGTTTGAGCGCACCCCAGCGCACCCTTTGCAGGACCAAGCTGAGGCGCAATCCAGCAAATGGCTCGCCGATCTGGCAGGCTTGGCCAGGCGCACGCTCACACAGTTGGGCGTGCGGCACATTTCGGGCGGCACATGGTGCACCGTGGCCGAATCAGCGCGCTTCTTCTCTTTCCGCAGGGAGCGTGTCACCGGTCGGCAGGCTGCCGCCATCGCCATCCGAGCGCGTTGATGCTGCCGCGGCGTGGCTCGCGTGTGCTCCTGGATCGTGGTGGGTCGCTTGTTCGGCCGCCTCTTCGGCAGCTTGGCGGGCCAGTCGTGCTTTGCGCCG
>JAVLFO010000226.1:0-8017 GCA_046052805.1 Aquabacterium sp.
GGCAGCGTCAGATGTGTATAAGAGACAGGACCCGGGTGGCGCAAGGCCAGCGTCAGGGCGCCATGGCCGCCCATCGAGTGGCCGAAGATGCCGGCGCGTTGCGTGTCCACCGGCAATTGCTCACCCACCAGGGTGTGCAGTTCGCGCGTGATGTAGCTCTCCATGCGCCAGTGGCTTGACCAGGGCGCCTCAGTGGCATCAAGGTAGAAGCCCGCGGCCACGCCGAAGTCCCAGTGGTCGCTTTGCTCGAGGAAGTTGGTGCCGCGCGGGCTGGTGTCGGGCGTGACGATGGCCAGGCCCAAGCGCGCGGCGTGCTGCTGCGCACCGGCTTTGATGGCGAAGGTCTCTTCGTTGCAGGTCAAGCCGGCCAGGTAAAACACCACGGGCACCTGGGCGCCTGCCAGCGCTTGCGGCGGCAGGTAGACGCCGAACTGCATGGGCAGCCCGATGGTGCTGGAGGCGTGGCGGTAAAAGCGCTGCACGCCGCCGAAGCAGGCGTGCTCGCTCAAGAGTTCGAGCGTGCTCATGTGACGTCCTGGATCAGAAGACGACGACGGAGCGGATCGACTCACCGCGCTTCATCAAATCAAAGCCTTCGTTGATTTGCGAGAGCTGCAGCTTGTGCGTGATCAGGCTGTCGATGTTGATCTTGCCTTCCATGTACCAGTCGACGATCTTGGGCACGTCGGTGCGGCCGCGTGCGCCGCCAAAGGCCGAACCCTCCCACTTGCGACCCGTCACCAGCTGGAAGGGGCGCGTGGCGATTTCAGCGCCGGCCTCGGCCACACCGATGATGATCGAGCGACCCCAACCCTTGTGTGTGCACTCGAGTGCCTGGCGCATGACCTTGGTGTTGCCGATGCACTCGAAGCTGTAGTCGGCGCCGCCGTCGGTCAGCTGCACGATGGCGTCCACCACGTTGCCGCCTGCGGCTTCGATGTCCTTGGGGTTGATGAAGTGCGTCATGCCGAACTGGCGGGCCATGGCCTCGCGCTCGGGGTTCAGGTCCACGCCGATGATCTTGTCGGCGCCCACCATCTTGGCACCTTGGATCACGTTCAGGCCGATGCCGCCCAGGCCGAACACGACCACGTTGGCACCCGCCTCGACCTGCGCCGTGAACAGCACCGCGCCGATGCCGGTGGTCACGCCACAGCCGATGTAGCAGATGGTCTCAAAGGGCGCGTCTTCACGCACCTTGGCCAGCGCGATTTCAGGCACCACGATGTGGTTGCTGAAGGTGGACGTGCCCATGTAGTGCAGCAGCGGCTGGCCGTTGATCGAAAAACGCGAGGTGCCATCGGGCATCAAACCCTTGCCCTGCGTGCTGCGGATTTTTTGGCACAGGTTGGTCTTGCGGCTGAGACAGAACTTGCACTCGCGGCATTCGGGTGTGTAGAGGGGGATGACGTGGTCGCCCTTGCGCAGGCCTTTGACGCCGGGGCCGACGTCGACCACCACGCCCGCGCCTTCGTGGCCCAGGATGGCGGGGAACAGGCCTTCAGGGTCGGCACCCGAGAGGGTGTAGTAGTCGGTGTGGCAAATGCCCGTGGCCTTGATTTCAACCAGCACTTCGCCCTCACGCGGGCCCGCCAGGTCGACGGTTTCGATGGTCAGAGGGGATCCGGCTTTCCAGGCGACAGCGGCTTGGGTCTTCATCTTCAGGCTCCTTGAAACGAGGGAGAGATTGGGCAAGGTCAGGGCGAGCAAGACTATCCCACAGCTTGCATGTCCCCATGGAAAAAGCCGCCAAAAGGCGGCTTGGGTTGTGCTGGTGGCATGCGGCAGCGCAAGCCTGCCCTACCGCCTCGGCGCGCCATCAGCTGGCGTTGCTGACCGTGCGCTGCTTGACCTCGATGCGCGTGGCTTTGAGCACCTTGGTGCTGCTGCCCGAGGGCGTGATCATCGAGCCAGTGACTTCGACCAGACAGGTGCTCGTGCCATTGGTGATCGCGAAGCTGACCCCGCGACCTGTGGTGATCGTGGCTGCGCTGCCATCAACCGATACGTTGCCGTCGCGCACGGTGAGGCTGAAGGTGTTGGCGGCCAAGTCGCTGCTGCCGGATGCGCACGGCGCGTTGCCGTAGACCTCGAACATGCGCGGTGCGGTGCCGGCTTGGGTGGTGCTCAGGCTGACCACGGTCAACACGCCTGTGGTGGCATTGGGCCGCGCCACCACCTCGACATAGGTGTCTACTGCGGGCAGGCTTAGGCTGGGCGTGGCCGTGCTGTTGAGCTTGACGGTGACCCCTTGCACGGTGAAGGTGCTGTCGGTGCTGTTGACGGCCGTGACAGCGCCATAGAGCTTGACACCACCGCCCGCTTGCGAGCGCTCGTGGCTGTCGGCTTCGATGCTCTTGGCCACCAACACCCCGTTGACGAAGCTGCCTGCCACCTTGACCACCGTGCCCGTGGCGATGGTGCTGAGGTTCAGGTTGTCGCTGACGGTGGGTGATTGGCTGATGTCGATGGTCACGTCGCCGATGGTCCATTGGCTGCCGGCCGTGACCACGGTGATGGCCCCTTGCACCTTGGCTTGGCCGCCGTCGGCTAGTTTGAGCTTGCGCACCACCACCTTGGTGGCCGTGACATTGACCGGTACACCACTGGTGGCGGTGGCCAGGCTGCTGGCGTCGGTGCCATTGAGGATCACGCGGACATCCGAGCCCACGGCCACGGTGCTGCCGGTGGGCAACACCGTGCTGCTGTCAAACGTGACATGGGCTGTCACACCCGATCGCAGGGCGATGTCAAAGGTCGAGCCTGACACGGCCTTGACCAGGCCCTTTATCGCAAAGCCCGCCGCCGTCACTTCGGTGCTGGTTTTTTGTTCGACGCGGGTGGCCATCAGATTGCCGGTGGCACTGTCGAGCACGCCATAGACCTCCACATAGCTGGTGCCTGCCACCAAGCTGGCCAAGCCAAAGGTGCTGCTGCTGCCCTCGTACACGGTGTTGCTGTCGACCGTGACCACCTGACCGGCCACCGTGAAGGTGTTGCTGCCCACCGCGCTGACAAGGCCGCGCGCGCCGCCATGCACTGTGATGCTGGTGGCGGTACCCGTGCCGGTGGCTGTGTCCACGGTGCCGGTGACCGACACCGTGGTGCCCAGGCCAAAGGCCTTGGTGAAGGGCGATGCGGGGTTGTCGCCATCGCCTGTGGTGGCGCCTGCGGTGCTGAAGCGCACGCCGTTGACCACGATCGAGCCCAAGCCCGTCACCGTACCCGAATAGGTGGCGCTGTTGGCATTGGTGCTGCCGCCACCACCGCCACCACACGCCACCAGCAAGGTGGATGTCAGTGCGGCCAGGGAAAGCGCGCCCAGGGTGAAGGGCAGGGTGCGGGTGAAGCGTTGTGTCATGTCAAACCTCTTGTGGTCGCCCCTGAACAGCCGGGGCTCGAGAGGCACTGTGGACCCGTGCTGGATGCTGCTCGCATCTGATTGCAACAGCCTGCGCGCCTTGTCAGATGGGCCGCATGGCTGAGCGAGGCGATCTGCCCAGCGCGGCAATGGCATGGTCGGGTGTACGCCGTGACATGGGTCACACCCTCGCTTCATTTCATTTGCTTGCATCCATGTCAAGCGTGACGCCGGCTCGGAGCGGTGCGCAGTTGCCCGACCCCTTGCATGGCCAAGCTTGCCAATTCCCGATAATGGAGGGTGCAAGCCTTCGCGCAACCTCACAACGCTCACCAGGAGCCCTTCCATGTTCCAGCACGTTGACGCCTACCCCGGCGATCCCATCCTCACGCTCAACGAGGACTTTCAGAAAGACCCCCGCCAGGGCAAGATCAACCTCAGCATCGGCATTTACTTTGACGAGCAAGGCCGCCTGCCGGTCATGGCTGCGGTGCGCGAGGCCGAGTCGGCCATGCTGGCCACCATTGGCCCCAAGCCCTACCAGCCCATGGCCGGTGCGGCCAATTACCGCGAGGCCGTGCAGCACCTGCTGTTTGGTGCCGATCACGAGGCCGTGCGCAGCGGTCGCATCGCCACGCTGCAAACCCTGGGCGGCTCGGGCGGCCTGAAGGTTGGCGGTGACTTTTTGAAGCGCTACTTCCCCGACTCACAGGTGTGGGTCAGCGACCCGACGTGGGACAACCACCGCGCCATGTTCGAAGGCGCGGGCTTTGCGGTCAACACCTACCCGTATTACGACCCGGTCTCGGGCGGGCTGCTGTTTGCTCAGATGCTGGACACCATCCGCGCCTTGCCAAAGCACAGCATCGTGCTGCTGCACGCCTGCTGCCACAACCCCACGGGCGTGGACCTGAGCGTGGCGCAATGGGCCGAGTTGATCCCGGTGCTGCGCGATCGCCAGTTGCTGCCTTACCTTGATATCGCCTACCAAGGTTTTGGCGACGGCATCGAGCAAGATGCCCATGCCATCCGAGCCTTGGCCGATGCGGGCGTGCCCTTCTTCGTGGCCAACTCGTTCTCCAAGAGCTTCTCGCTGTACGGCGAGCGCGTGGGCGGCCTCAGCGTGGTCTGCCCAGACAAGGACCAAGCCGGCCGCGTGTTTGGCCAGCTGATGTCGGCGGTGCGCCGCAACTACTCCAGCCCGCCCACCCACGGCGGCCAGATCGTGGCGCGCGTGCTGCAAACGCCCGCCTTGCGCACCTTGTGGGCCGATGAGCTGGGCGCGATGCGCGAGCGCATCCAGGTGATGCGCCAGCGTCTGCACGATGGTTTGGTGGCACGCCTGCCCGGCCGCGACGTGGGCTACTTCTTGAGCCAGCGCGGCATGTTCAGCTACACCGGCCTGAGCGAGACCCAAGCCGACGTGCTGCGCGAACAGCATGGCGTGTACCTGCTGCGCTCGGGTCGCATGTGTGTGGCGGGCTTGAACGCCAACAACGTCGACCGCGTGGCCGAGGCCTTGGCCGCCGTGATGGCGCGTTGACGCGTCAGGGCCGCTTGCTCTTTTTGGGCGGCCCGTCGCGGGTCAGATCGCTCCGGCCAGCCGGAAGCGGCTGACCACTTGCGCCAGTGCTTCGGCCTGGTCTTTGAGACTGCCGGCAGCCGCAGCGGACTCTTCGACCAGCGCGGCATTTTGCTGCGTCATCTGATCCAACTGCGTCACCGCGCCATGGACGGTGTCAACGCCTTGATGCTGCTCTTGTGTTGCGCCAGCGATCTCATGGATCAGTCGGGCCACGCTGCCCACCGAGTCCACCAGCGACGCCATGGTCTGACCGGCATCGTTGACCAGGTCTGCCCCGGCCTCGACCTGTTCGGTGGAGGCCTGAATCAGTGTCTTGATCTCTTTGGCTGCTTGTGCGCTGCGTTGCGCGAGGGTGCGTACTTCGCCCGCCACCACGGCAAATCCCCGGCCTTGCTCGCCGGCACGGGCCGCTTCGACGGCAGCGTTGAGCGCCAAGATGTTCGTCTGGAAGGCGATGCCATCGATCACGCTGATGATGTCGGTGATCTTGCGCGCACTGGCATGGATGGCGTCCATCGTGTTCACGACCTGGGCCACCACCCGACCACCGCGTTGCGCTTGCAAGGCTGCGGCCGCGGCCATTTCTTGCGCAGACTGCGATGAATTGGCGTTGTTGTGCACGCTGCTGGAGAGTTGTTCCATCGACGAGGCCGTGTGCTGGATGCTGGCCGACGCTTGCTCGGTGCGGTGGCTGAGATCGATGTTGCCAGCCGCGATCTGCTGGCTGGCCATGGCCACGCTGTCCACACTCTGGCGCACCAGCCCGACGGTTTCACCCAGCCCGCTGCTCATGCGCTGCATGGCCTTGAGCAGTCGCGCGATTTCACTGCGACCGTGGGCCAGCACATGCGCCGCCTGGCCTTGTGCAATGTCCCCTTGAGCGATGGCCTCGGCGCGCTCGACCACGACGGCCACGCCTTTGCGCAGATCACGCGCGATGAGGTCGATGGCCAACCACAGGAGCACTGCCGTCAGTCCCACGAACAGCAGCGCACCGCCTGCACGCTGGCGAAAGGCGGCTTGCAAGTCGTCGATGTACAGACCTGAGCCGAGCACCCAGCCCCAAGGCTCAAACCCCTTCACAAATGAGACCTTGTCCTGAGGTGCGTCGCTGCCTGGTTTGGGCCATTGGTAGTTCACAAAGCCCTCACCATGCGCCTTGACTTCGGCCACAAACGCCTTGAACACAAAGACGCCATTGGGGTCTTTGATGAGGCCGCCGTCTTGCCCATCGAGTTTGGGCTTGATGGGGTGGTGAACGATACGGGCTTGCAGGTCATTGACCCAAAAATACTCGGAGCCACCATAGCGCAACTTGTCGAGGGCCGACAGCGCTGCTTGTTGCGCTTCTCGCTCGCTGAGTTGGCCGCTCTGTTGTCTGCCATGGACCCACTGCACCAGGCTGTGGGCCACTTCAACGGCTTGCTTGACGGCGGCTTGCCGGTCTGACAGTTGCTGCTGGTAAGCCGACCACAACAAGCCCAATGCCACGCCCATCACACACAGGACAGACAAGGCGGCCAGGGTTCTCAGGCGGCTCACCACGCTCAATCGCCTTACACATGTGAACATCACATACACCTTCTGGAAAACGGAAAGTTTCGTTGCCAGAGGGGTGTCACCCGCGCGGGGTGACCCACGCGAGGCACCCGTTGAGCGTTCGGGTGCCAAGGGTGGCCCTCGGCGGCGGCTGAAGGCCATGGCCCTCAGTGACCCAGATGGTGTGCCAGCAAGACTTTGCTTTAAGCGTGGAAATGCAGGTGTGCAATGCGCGTGTTCAGCGGCCAGAGTGGCCGTGGCACTTCAGCGCGGCCCCATCAGCTGCACCGGGGTGATCTCAACGGTTTCGTCGCCGTTGTTCACCCAAGCGGTGCCGTCTTGCACCGACACCTGCAGCTGCATGCTGCGTTGCGCAAGCTTGCCCAAAGCCTGGCTTTGCTCGGTCGGGATCTGCCACACCGTCAGGTTGCTGGCGCGGGTGAGCTTGTTGGCGATCCCATCCCACCACACCGGGGTGCTACTTTGGAAGGCGAACAGCGTGACCTTGCGGGCGCGCCCGCTGGCCTTCATCAGGCGCTTGTCGTCGGGTTGGCCCACCTCGACCCAGTGCAGGATCTCGTCTGAAAAATTCTTGTGCCAGAGCGCAGGCTCGTCTGGGTCCCACATGTCTTTGGCCAGCTCCAGCGTGCCTTCGTTGGTGTCGGCCGGCCAGCCCAGGGCCAGGGCCAGCACGCGGATCATCATGCGCTCGTCGGTTTCAGAAGGGTGGCGCGCGATGGTGACGGCGGGGTCGGCATAGACGTTGCGGTCCATGTCGGCCAGGTTGAGCTGGGCTTTGTGGATGGTGGCTTTGATCGCCATGATGGGGTCATGCCCGATGGGGCGGTTGGTCTGAGCAAAGACCGCGATCATCCCGCAAAAATGCGGCCCAGCCAATCGGACACGGTTTGCAGCACCTGGGCTTGCTCGCGTTCATTGAAGATTTCGTGCGACAGCGTCGGGAAGGCCCGCGCCTGCACCCAGGCCTTGGGCGCCGCATCGGCAAAGGCTTGCGAGCCGGCCGGGTCGACGCAGCGGTCTTGTCCGCCCCAGATGATCAGGGTGGGTGTGGACCAGTTCGGCGCGCGCGCACGGGCCGTGTCACCGGCGTCCAAGATGAAGCGTGTCAGGCGCCCGGAGACGCGGTCGTGCACCAGCGGGTCGGCCTGGTAGGCGGCCACGGTGTCGGGGTTGTTGCAGATCCAATCGGGCTTGAGCCCGTTGCCCACGGGCAGGTCGGGCGTGAGGCTGCCGAAGGTGGCCAGCAAGGCCTTTTGCACCGCGCTCATCTTGATGGCCAGGGCGGGCGACGACAGCACCAGCGCGTCGACGGGGCGAGCCCATGGCGCCATGTTCGCTGCCTCGGCGGGTTGGGCCAGTGCGGCCACAAAGCGCGCGGCAATGGCGCCGCCCAGGCTGTGTCCCACCAGCAGCAAGGGCAGGCCTGGGTAGGCCGCACGGGCCGCGTCGATCACGGCGGCCAGGTCGTGCAGGTAGTCGTCGTTGTGGCTGAGCACGCCGCGTTTGCCCGG